>DATMMB010000023.1:0-4975 GCA_035569895.1 Solirubrobacteraceae bacterium
GCGCTCGCCAGCGGTTCCACGTCGCCTCGCTGACCTCCAGCCGCCTGAGGACCTCCACGAGCTCGCCGCCCTCGTTCAACAGCCGTTCGCCCTCCCTGATCTTCCTGACTGCTTGCCCTGGTGTGTGCCTGCGTCGCTTCACGATCGTGTTCATCCTTCCATCCCATCACGGGAAACACGACCACGCGTCCAGCCTGGATCACTTCACGGGGACCCCGCCACGAAGGCACGGCCGCTTGGCCGCACCACGCACAAGCAAAGGCTACTTCCTGTGCTTCTTATGCTTGCGCTTGGGCTTGCTCCCGTACTTCTTGCGCGCCGTGACCTCGCACTTGGCGCGCTTGCGCTTGGGCTCCTTCATGCAAGTCGCGAGCGCTTTCGCGAGCAGCTGTGCGCGGGTCGGAGGTGTATGAGTCTGCTGGGAACCGCCGCCTGAGCCGTTGCCCCCGGTGTTCCCGGTGTTCCCCGTGTTGCCATTGCCGCCGGTGTTGCCTCCACCACCGCCGGTCGACGTCTTTTCGTGCACTTCCACCTGCACAGTCGCCGTACCGGTGTAGTGCTCGGGATCGGTGACTTCGAGCTCGACGCTGCACGACGCGCACACGCTGCTGTAGGTGTGTTCCGCAACGATGACACCAGTCGTCGATTCGCCCTTTTCTTCGGCGCCGTCCCCAAACTTCAACACATACTTGTAGGGCGTCGCCGGCGTGTTCTTGTCTTCCACCCGCGCTTCGAACGTCGCCTTCTGTTCTTCGCGCGTGACTGAAGTCGGATAGCTTACGAACTTGACGGTCGGTTCCGAATGTTCCACCGAGATCGCTTTGACAAAGCTTTCAAGCTCAGGGTCGGCGAGATCGTCGCTTTCGACGACCTCCGCGATCTTGAAGTGGCCGGCTTTGGAAAATTGATGTTCCAGTCGCGTCGTCTGCAGCTGCGCGGGTGCCAAGGGGATGGTTTCGACTTCGTGCGTTTCTTCGTTTTCGAGCTTCCATTCGACGCGCTTGGCGTTGGCGCCTTCGACCTTCGATGACAGCACCGCCGTTTCGCCGAGCGCCAGCTTCGTGACTTCCTTTTCTTCCTTGCCAACTTTCACCGTTGGCGGGGTGAGCTTCGCCTGCGGGCATTCTTCCGCCGCTGTCTTGGCGCTCGGCCCAAATTGCTGAGTCTCGATTTCCGTTTCGTGGTGGCCGTTTTGGAACACGTCGAACGCGACCACGCCTTCCCGTTCCTTGCCGGCTTCGGTGTCCTTGAAGCCGCCGACCGGCACCGTGGCGAGGTTGGGGAGAGGGATCACGCAGCCTTTGGCCGCGCCCGCTTCCGGCGCGCCTCCCGTCCAGCCCTCGTATTCGAGCTTGGCCGTGCCACCCGGTTCGCTGAGGTGCAACACCGTCACGTTGGCGTTGTTGCCGCCCGCGCCCGGGATGTGGAGTTCGGACTGCACATAGAGGCTACCTTCGCCGGTGCCAGTCGCCACCAGCGACATGTTCCGGTCGGGTTCTTCAGGCGAGGGGAACACCACCAGTTCCTCCCCATGTTCCATGCCGAACAAGAGCTGTGGCTTGGCGCGGAGTTCTTCGATGCCGCCGGGCGTGGTGCCGAGCTTTTCGCTCGTAAGCTCGAGTTCCCACACTTCTCCGTTGGCGGTTTCGCTCGGAGCGCAGCTGCCTTTTTGTTCTTCTTCTTCTTCTTCTTCGCACTTCACTTTTCGCCCGGGGCTCTCCCACACGAGCAGCTTGCCACTCGCCGTGACGACGGGCGAGGAGGGCGCGTCGTCGGCGTATTCGACTTCCCCGCCTTCCGAGCTGCAATGGAGCTGCGCGAGCGCACGTTCGTCATCGACGTAACGCGGCCCGAACTGCGCGCCGGTGATGGCACCGCTGGATTCCCGGATCGTCACGAGCTGCGCAACGCCGCGGCATTCTTGTTCGATCTTCGGGCCGCTGCCGGCTTCATCGATTCTCCCCGTGATGAAGAGATTGCCTTGCGGTTCGACTGCCATGCCGCGCGGATCGAGCAACGCTTCCTTGCGGGTTTCCGACTGGGTCTTGAGTTCGGCTTCGGCGAGGATCGGTTCGGGGTGACCGCCCTTATCGACTTTGACCGAGCTCAGCTTGCCTCCAGCGGTGCTGAATGCGTAGAGCTGCCCGGCCGCCGGCGTGTTCGCGGCAAGCTTGGCGGATCCTTCCGCGCGCGGGTAGACGATCAGCGCATACACCCGTTCGCGCGCCGGGTCGACCGCCAACTGCACTTCGTGGGCAAACGTCTTCGTCTTCGATTTTTCGCCTTCCGGCGCGAAGATCGTCGTTTCAGCTTCGAGCTTGCCTTCGGAGCTGAAGCGCTCGATCCTGAATTCGCTGGGCACGGTGACTTCTTCTTCGTTGACGCGGGAAGCCACGTAGAAGCCGCCGGTCGCCGGATCGACGGCGAACGCGGCGGGCCCCCCGTCTTCGGTAGCGATCTCGCCGGGTTCGTTGCCCGCTTTCAGGAACGAAGGCTTCGTCAGCGCCCCCCATTCGCCGGATGCGGCTTGGGCGAGTCCCGTTGAGGCGGCGAATGCGACGACGAGCCCCGCTAGCGCGAGCAGCAGGAGTCGGCGCGGCGAGATGTTCGTGCTCGTGACGATCATGGCCGGCGGCACCGAGAAGCCTCGCCGATCGCGCTCGACGGCATGTTGCCAACCGGTGAACGTGCCGTCACTGATGGCGTCCCATACGCGACATGGCGCCGCGACATGGCGTCCCGCTCCAGAGCAGCCCGGCCAACAGACGCGGTGACGGCGGCCAGGACGGCAATCATCGCCGGCGCCCCCCGCGCGGGCGCATCGCCCGCTGCACCCGCATCCCCGTCAGCGTCGCGGGGGCGACGCGCACGTCGCGCCCCCCCCGGCGCGGACGGCGCAGCGAGGCGCCCGCGAATGCCGCGAGCACTACCACGCCGAGGATGTAGGCGGGCGAGGGCTCGTGTTCGGGCTCGCGGTAGGCGACGGCCTGGTTGCTGACCGACTCGGTCGCCTCCTCCTCCTCCTCTTCCTTCTGCGCGGCCTCCACCGGCGAGGTCACTGCCGAGGTGCCGCTCGGCGGGGTCGGATTCGCCTCCGGGACGAGCGGCGCCGGCACGAACGGCGCCAGCGCCAGCGGCGCAGCGGGCAGCAGGAAGAACGGCCGCGGCGGGGGTGGCGGCGGAGCGGGACGCGCCGGGGCCGGCGAGATCGCCGCGACGACCGGCACCGGCGGCGGAGGCAGCGGCACGATCGGCGTGCTCGCCGGCGTCGCGCCATTGGGAGCCTGCGTCGGCGGAGGCGGAGGGGTGGCGGAGACCTGCTCGTGCGCCTGCGGCGGATTCTTCAGCGGCACGGTGCCGCACGGCTGACGCACGCTGCCGGCCTGGACGGTCACCGTCAGCGAGGCCGACAGGCCGCCCGCGCTGATCGTGACATTCGTCGTCCCGGCGTTGTATGCGCAGAAGATGTCCGACTGCGGATCGGGAACCGGTCGGCCGTTCGGCCCCTGCAGCACGGCGAGCGGGTTGGCGGCGATCGCCGCGAGGTTGGGGGCGACGAACTGCCCGACTTCTTCGTTGGAAGAGCTGAACGTGTATTCGGGGAACAGCCCTTTGGCGCACGCTTCGCCGACGCAGTTCTCGGGGATCGGGATGTAGGGGTCCTGCGCCAGCGCTTCCTGGTTCTTGACCGATCGCCCGCCGGCGCGGGGACGGCGCGCAAGGCCGATGAACAGCGCCGGGTTGCTGCGGCGCAGCAGCAGCCCCTGCTTGGCTTCGAGCGCGAGCTCGCCAATCGCCGGGATCAGCCGCGCGGTCACCGGCGCGCGGTTGTCGGCGGGATTGCGCGCCGCGACGTCGACCTGCGCCAGCAGGATGCCGCTCGCGCCGTGGAAGTCGGCGAACGCCTCGTTGGCCGCTTCGATGTAGCCAAGCGTGCCCGAGCCGAACGTCGGGATCGATTCTTCGCCCACCGCGAGCGGTTCGCTGACGTTTTCTTCGGGCGCGTCGTAGAGGTAGGCGGAGGCCGACGGGCAGCTCGCCGCCCGTTCCTTCGCGCAGTGGCCACCGTCGAGCAGCACGCGCGCGACTTCGGCCGCCTGCCCACTGCCGCCGTGGATCTGCCGGTTGAGATCGGCGTTGCCGAGCACGATCGCGGGCACCTGCGCCTGCGCCGCGCCGGCGAGCTGGCGGCGCAGCCATTCCAGCTGGGTCGGTTCGACTTCGCCGGAGTCGTCGAGGAAGATCAGGCGCACGGTGCCGCCCGCGCCTTCGGAGTCGATCGCGTAGTAGCCCGCCTCGCAGCCGACTTTGCGCGCGCACTGCGCCCGTTCGGGGCGGCTGCCTTCGGGCGCTTCGGCGAGCCCGAGCGCCACCGCGCCCTCGCCCAACGGGGCCGGGAAGGGCGCGAACGCCTGCTCGAAGTCGGCCTCGCTGCCGTCGGCTTCTGGCCGCGCGTCGAGCTCCTCGGGCGCGAGCGCGGCGTACGCCGGCACCCCGCCGCCGGCCATGATCGCCTGGTACTCGGCGAGCTCGTGTTCGAAGGGGATCGGGAGCTCCCGCGGGCCGTTGACTTCGCCGTGGGTCACCCCCGGCCCGGTGTACAGGAAGGCGCGCACTCCTATCCGCTTGGCGAGCGCAAGCGCCGAGGAGAGCCACACCTGCGGCCCGGTGCCGGCGCGCGCGCGGTCGGCGCAGGGGGCGGCACACTGCGCGCCGCCGCCGACCGCGAACGTCGGTTCGGCTTTGAGCGGCACCTCTGAGACGCCGACGCCGAGCGGCGCCTGACGTTCGGCGGGATTCTGCACATAGCGCTCGACCGAGGAGGTCTCCAGCCGTTCGTTCTCGCTGTCGAAGACGCCGCCCACCGCCCACCCCTGGCCCCCGCTCGGTTCGACCAGCAGGGCGAGCGTCGGGTCGGGCCGGTAGGGCAGGTCTTCGTATACGTAGTTCCCCGGCTGCCCGCCCGCCGGGTCCT
>DATMMB010000024.1:0-2849 GCA_035569895.1 Solirubrobacteraceae bacterium
GCCTGCACCTGCCGCAGCGCGTCCGCGCTCTGGGAGCCGGCGTGGAAGGACAGGCCGCGCACGCGGATGCCGAGGTCGGCCGCCAGGCGCGCGAGTGGCAGCAGATCCTCCGGATCGCAGCCGAACTTGCGCGACAGATCAACCACCGCGCCCGCGGAACGGAACGAGACGCGCAGCAGCAGCTGCGCGCGCGACGCGAGGCGGGCGAACTTGCGCACCTCGTCGGGATTGTCGGCGACGAACAGCCGCACCCCGAAGGCGAGCGCGTTGTCGATGTCCGCCGGGCGCTTGATCGGGTGCGTGTGGATGCAGCGCTCGGGTGCGACCCCTAAGCGCTGCGCCAGCTGCACCTCCCCGGTCGTGGCGAGATCCAGACCGCCGCCCTCCTCCACGATCGTCTGTACCACCGCCGGATGCGGCAGGGGCTTGAGGGCGTAGTGCAGCGTGACCGCGGGCAGCGCGCGGGCGAGCTTGCGGTACTGCGCGCGCACGCGCTCGCAGTCGAGGATCAGCAGCGGGGAGCCGAACTCGCGCACCAGGCGGCGGATGTGCGCGGGCGCGAACGGATCAATCAGTCGCGGGCGGGGCACTGCGCGGGCGGGTTAGCGCAGTACGGCGAGCGTGCCGGAACCGTCATCGCTCTCGGCGATGTTGGTCGCGGCGCGCAGCAGGCGATCGCGCACCGCCACCCACGCTTCGCCGTCGGGCACGCTCTGCACCAGGATCCGCTGGCAGCCGGCGCGGTCGAGGGTGCGCAGATTGTTGTACAGCTCGCGCGCGTAAACTTCCGCGCGCCGGCCGGCGTTGATCCAGGTGACGGTCTTGTGCGCGCGCAGCGGCAGGCGCTGCGCCAGCACCGCGACACGCCGCCCGCCGGCAGAGGCCGCATCGGCCTGCGCGTCGATCTCGCCCGAGGGCACGATGGTGAGCGGCGTCGTCGGCGCGTAGTGGGTGGGACTGCCGCCGGGCACGCGCGGGGACTCCCCGCCCGGCCCCAGGGCCAGATCACCGACGATTTCCCGCAGCTGCGCGGCGGTGACGCTGCCGGGGCGCAAGAGCCGCACCCGCTCGCCCTCGAAAGAGACGATGGTCGACTCGAGCCCGATCGGGCACTCCCCGCCGTCGAGGATCACGCGCACCGTCTCGCCGAACTCCTCGCGCACGTGCTCGGCGCGCGTCGGCGAGAGTCGCCCGTAGCGGTTGGCGGACGGGGCGGCGATGCCGCCGCCGAAGGCGGTGAGCAGCTGCTGCGCCATCGGGTGCGCGGGCACGCGGATGGCGATCGTGTCCTGGCCGCCGGTGATCACCTCGTGCACTTGCGCGGCGCGCGGCAGCACCATCGTGAGCGGGCCGGGCCAGAAGCTCTCGGCTAGGCGGTTGGCGAACTCGGGGACTTCGCGCACCCAGCGGTGCAGATAGCGCGGGCTGTCCAGGTGCACGATCACCGGATGATTGGGCGGCCGGCCCTTGGTCTCGAAGATCTTGCGCACCGCCGCCGGGTTCTGCGCGTTGGCGCCGAGCCCGTAGACGGTCTCGGTCGCAAACGCGACCAGCTCGCCATCGCGCAGCGCCTGCACCGCGGATTCGATTTCGACCTGACTTGCGCGGACGTGTCGTGCCATAGATAAAACCGATTCTAGCAAGCCGCCGGTGCCCGCTGGACGCGTGTTGTAAGGAAGCATCAGTTGCCGCGCGGGGTGGCAAGGATCGCCCGCGGTGCCGGCAGCCACCGGCGCGCGCACGCGGCGCGCCGGGTTTACTTAAAGCGCGCCCGGGGGCTCATTCGAGGGAGCGGCGCGACCAGCCACCCTCGCCGTGCACGAGCTCGTACGCCGGCCAGTAGTGCTTGTCGAGCTTCAACGTGATCACTTCCGGTGCGTTGTTCCAGGCGAGGGTCTTCAGGCGTACCGAGGAGCGGTCGGGGCGCCCGAGCACGACCTTGAGAAAGGCGTCCAGATTCGGGGTCGGCACGCCGTCGACCTCGACGATGCGCCGCCCGGGGTACAGCCCGTAGCGCGTCGCCGGTGAGCCGTAGTTGAAATAGGCGACGTACACGCCGGTCGGCTCGATGCCGCGCTGCGCGCTCATGGCGCGGTGCGGCGCCTGCAGCGTGGCTCCCGCCCACTGCACCAGACGGTCGACGTCGCTGCCGGGGAGCGCGGTGGTGGCGATCTCGAGCGTCTGCTCTTCCTGGTTGCGCCAGATCGTCACCCGCACGTGCTCGCGGTCGGCCGCCGCCTGCTCCACCTCGTGGAAGCGCGTGACCACGTGGCCGTCGATGGCGAGCACGAGGTCCCCGGGCTGCAGCTGCTTGGCGGCATCCGAGCCGCCGACGAGGCGCGTCACGGCGAGCACCTGGCGGCGGCTGGCGGTGTGCTGCGCGAGCCGCTGCGTCCAGCTCTGCGGCAGACCGATCTCGCGCGCCTGCGCGAGCGGCATCTCGGCGAGCTCCGCCTCGAGCGAGTGCAGCATCCGGTCGCCGCGCACGCGCTCGATCATGTCGGCCACCAGGTTGATCGGCACGCCGCGGGTATCCTGGGCGATCTCGCGGCCATTCTCGTAGGCGAAGCTCGACCAGGTGCCGAGGACGTTGCCGGCGCTGTCGGCGAGCACGCCGTCGTATTCGCTCGGCGGGTTGACCAGCTGCGCAGTCTCGATGTTGCTGTCGCGGAAGCGCATGGTGCGCGACAGCGGCAGCTCGAGCGGATCGATGCTGGCGATCTCGGTGCTGCGCACGCGCAGCTCGTTGTCGGGCGTGAGTCCCACCACCCAGACGCGCTCGCCGCTCGCGATCTCGTGCGTGGACAGGCGCGCGGCGCGCACCGGCGTGTTGCCGATGAGCTTCGGAT
>DATMMB010000025.1:0-10330 GCA_035569895.1 Solirubrobacteraceae bacterium
TGCTGGTAGCGCGCCTTGCCGTTGTTGACGGCGCCGTTATTGGTCGTTGAGGTCATCCCCGCAGACTACCCTGCCTGCACCGTGCGGTGACACCCGCCGCGTCTCAGGCCGGCGGCTGCGACAGCGCGCGGCGCACGTGCCAGATGCGCTGGATCACCGTGACGACGCTGAGCGCCGCCAGCACATACACGGCGGGCGCCAGCAGCTCGAAGCTCCCCAGCGACGCGCCCTTGGCGAAGATCAGCCCGATCGCGAGGATCACCACCCGCACCGGACGCGTGGCGATCCCCACCTTGCACTCCACCCCCAGCGCCTCCGCGCGGGCGCGGGTGTAGGACACCATCAGCGACGCCAGCACCGCCACCACCACCGCGGCGGCGGCGACGCGTTCGGCGCGCAGCGCGAAATACCCCACCACCGCCGTCAGCACGATCCCCTCCTCGATGCGGTCGAGCGTCGAGTCCAGGAACGCGCCGAACGGCGTGCCCTTGCCCGACATCCGCGAGTAGCGGCCGTCGAGCGTGTCCATCACCGAGCCGACCACGAACGCGATGCCGCCGAGGAAGAACAGGCGCTCCCACACGAGCACCGCCGCCACCACGTTTAGCGCCAGGCCGCTGAGCGAGATCGCGTTGGGGGTCAGCCGCGACTCGATCAGGCGGTTGCGCACCAGCTCGCGGCGCTGCCCGCCGCCGAACACGCGCCGTCCGCTCGCCGTCCGCTCCCGCCGCCGGCCACCCCGGCCGGCGAGTGCGCCGCGTGGCCGGGGCGATCTGGTGGGGGGCGCATGGCGTGGCGGCATCTGCGGAGCGGCGGGTGGCAGGGGCGTGGTGGCGATGTGACGGGCGATGAGGCGTGCGGGCGCGGTTCGCGGATGAACGTTGCGGCGGCGCGCTCCCTCAGCTTACGGCGCCCGCCCCCAGCGGCGCGGGGGCGAATCGCCACACCGCCGGCCGCGCGCGCGCCAGCCAGCACGCGCCGTACGCGGAGACGCCGGCGGTGAGCGCGCCGAGCAGCGCGTCGAGGATGAAGTGGTTGGCGGTGGCGATGATCACAAACGCGATCAGCAGCGGGTACAGCAGGCAGGCGACGCGCAGCGCCCGCCAGCGCACCAGCCGCGCGATCGGCCAGCCGATCAAGAGCGCGAACGCGACGTGCATCGAGGGCACCGCGGCGTACAGGTTGGTGAGCGAGGCGGTCGTGCCGCCGCCGCCGTGGGCCGTCTCGATGTGCATCCCGGTGAAGTCGGCCACCGGGTCGAAGAAGCCCCACTCGGGCATGAACCGCGGCGGCGCCGTCGGGAACACCGCGTAGCCCACCAGCGCGATCGCCATCGCGATCATCAGCATGTTGCGCACGAAGTAGAACGAGCGGTTGTGGCACATGTAGAGGTAGATGAGCCCGCCGACCGTCACCGTCGTCTGCGCGTTCACGTACAGCCAGCTCGACGCGTCCATCAGCAGGTGGCTGCTCGCCGCCCACGTCTGCACCGAGGGCTCCACGAACACATGCAACGTTTCCTCGATGTGGATCAGCTCGCGCGCGTGCTGGAAGGCGGCGGTGGCGCTGCCCTCGACCATCCCCCGCACCACCCGATAGGCGAGGTAGGCGGCCCCGAACAGCGCGAGCTGGCGAATCAAGTCGATCCAGCCGCGAGGCAGCATGCGGGCCTGCATGGCCCGGAGCCGACTCGGGACACCAGCGAGCATCGCGACAGCCTAATCGATCGCCAGGCGCACCGCGCGCGGTGCGCTGAAGATCCGCGTAAGACCGCCGCGCTCCCGTGGCCCCGCCGCGCGCGGCGCCGATCGGCCATTCACGTGCAACGCGCGCCGTCGTCGAAGATGCGGGCCGGGGAGAAGTCGATTCCCACCCGCATCGTGCCCGCGCCGCGGGCCTGCACCACGGTCCAGCCGCCCGCCGCGCGGCGCACGCAGCCGCTGCCCCGCTGCAGCGCCCAGTACGGGGTGTAGCGCACGCGCACCGTGTAGCTGCCGGAGCGCGGCGCGGCGAGCGTGAACGAGTCGACGCCGACCGCCAGCAGACGCGCGGGCGGCTGCGCCAGCGCCGTCGCGCCCGTCACCGCATACAGGCGCCAGTGCCGCGCGCGCCACACCTCGCGCAAGTAGGGCAGCCCGCGCGCGATCAGCCGCCCCTCCGCCGCGCCGGCGAAGTCAAGGCGCGCGTCGGGGAGCGCCACGTAGGCGACCCCGTTTTCGCCGAGCCACGCCCGGTAGGCCGCCGCGGCACCCGCCCCGCTGGTCGAAACGGGGATTCGCGCCGCAGGCGCGTGTCTCCCGGCTTCGGCCGAAGGCGACCCTTCCGCGAGCGGTCCGCCTTCGTAGAACAGCGCGCCGTAGCGCGTGTCCAGCTGGCGCTCCCAACCGCGCGCCAGCATGATCGAGCCGTGCTCGGGGAGGTACGCCGACTCCCAGTGCGCGCCGGTGAGCGGCACCTCCACGCGCAGCAGCGCACCGCGCGCGCGCCGCTGCAGCTCGCGCAGCAGCGGCGCGTAGTAGGAGGCGTTCACCGACGGGTCGCCCGCCAGCGCCGCGAAGTCGTTGATCGGGGTCTCCAGCTGCCAGTACAGCAGTACCGGCGCGAGCGCGAGCAGCAGCAGCGGATGCCCCGGGCCGCCGCGGGCCGCCGCGGCGCCCGCGGAGCGAGCCTCGGTGTCCGCTCGCGCGCAGCGTTCCCAGAGGACGCCCGCCACCAGCGGCGCCGCGAACAGCTCGCCGAGGCGCGCCGCGTTGCTGCCGACCGGCGTCTGCAGCGCAAATGCGCCGATCAGCACCAGCGCGTACAGCCATGCGCCGATCGTCAGCGCGCGCACCGTCGGCGTCGGGAGCGCGGTGTCAAGGCGGGGCAGCGCGAGCGCGATCAGCGCCACGCCCGCGAGCCCCGGCCAGAACACCGACGGCGCGAACGGCTCGTACCCACCTTCGGGGAACGCCAGCGTGAACAGTGCGATCGGCGCGAGCGCCGCCGCCGCGAGCGCTAGCCCACGACGCGGTCGCCCGGCGAGCGCGTCCGTCACGCCCACCAGCGCCAGGAACGCGCCCGCGACCGGGCTGGCGAGGCTGGTGAGCGGCGCGAGCGCCACCGCCGCCGCCGCGCGCCCGCGCGCCAGCTGCAGCACCGCGAGCAGCCCGACCGCGAGTCCGAGCGTGAAGGCGACGCGCCCGGAGAGCATCGTCACGCAGGCGCCGACCGCGAACGTGACGGCCGCCACCCGAGCCGCTCCCGGGGCGAAGAGGCGCTGCGCGATCGCCCCGAACAGGCACGCGGCGGCGATCGTGCTCAAGCCCAACAGCAGCCGCTCGCCCAGGAGCGCCCCCAAGGCGGGCGCGAGCACCGAGTAGCCGGGCAGGTAGTGGCCGCCATACCAGCCGTTGTCCCACAGCGTGAAGCCGGCACGCGCGAACACTTCGCCGCGGTAGGTCGCCGCCGCGAGGTCGCCGCTCGGCGGCCGCGCGATCAGGTAGGCGAGCGTCAGCGGGATCACGGTCGCGAGTGCAAGCGCCCACGGCCTGAATGCGCGGGCGCTCACGACGCGGTCAAAAAGCCCACCACCCGCGCGCGCGCGTCGGGCCGGTCGAGCCACCACCAGTGGCCGGCGTCGGGCAGCTCCAGAAGCTCCGCGTTCGCGAGCGCGCGTGCGTAGTCGCCGGCGAAGTGGGCGGGGAAGTAGGGGTCGCGCATCCCCCACACCACCAGCGCCGGCATCGTAAGGCGGTGCAGCTCGGCGCCGGCGCGCGCGAGCACGTCGGGGGGCGAGCTGCGGTAGAGCCGCAGGATCGCGCGCTGCGTGCCGTGGTCGAAGTGGGCGAGGACGGAGTCGATCCAGGCCTCCGGCAAGGGTCCGGGCGCGACGTTGGACTCGCGCGTGGCCAGCCGCAGCGTGCGGCGGGTGGTGGTGCCCATCGCCAGCTCGCCGAGCAGCGGCGTGCGCCAGATGCGCGCGGTGCGGTGCCAGCGGTAGCCGGGGAGGAACGGCACGGCGTTCATCACCACCAGCCGCTCGACGCGCTCGGGGTGGCGCTGCGCGAACGCCAGTCCCACAACGCCCCAGTCGTGCACCGCCAGCCGTACCCGCTCCACCTCCAGCAGATTGAGGTACTGCTCGATGAAGCGCGCATACCCGGCGATCGTGTAGTCGAAGTGGGCGGGCTTGCCGGAGCGGCCGAAGCCGGGCAGATCGGGCGCGAGGCCGCCGCCGCGCTCCAGGAACCACACCCACTCCTCGGAGCTGGCGGGCACGCCGTGCACGTACAACACCGGGGTCGTGTCCCCCGGCGAGGGCGCGCTGCGCCAGAAGATCGGCAGGTCGCCGAGCTGGGCGGTGTGCTCGCTGACGGCAGGGTTCGACGGACCTTCGAGCACCGGTCGAGCATATACCGCGCTCGAATTCGGGCGGCGCAGAGGTGGGATCGTCCGCGCGGGCATGCGCAGGCATGCTCCCCGCGCGCGTGGGGCATCCGTGCCCCACGGCCGGGCCGGCGCGCGTGCCACGGATGTCCTACCGTGGCGCCGTGCCCGCCGCCGCCTGGACGCCGCCGTCACGCCGCCGCGTGCGCGCGGTGCGCGACCGGCTGCGCGTGGTGTACGGGATCCCGCGCATGGCCCCGCACGGCGACCCGCTGGCGGAGCTGGTGCTGACGGTGCTCTCGCAGAGCACCAACGACCGCAACCGCGACGTCGCCTACCTGCGCCTGCGTACGCGCCTGCCGACGTGGGAGGCGGTGCGCGACGCGCCGCTCGGGGAGGTCGAGGAGGCGATCCGCCCGGGAGGGATCTCGAAGGTGAAGTCCAAGCGCATCCAAAGCATCCTGCGCGCCGTCTCCGGGTCCTCCGACGGGCTCTCGCTGGAGTGGCTGGCGAACGCCCCACTCGCGCAGGCCCGTGACTACCTGACGAGTCTCCCCGGTGTGGGGCGCAAGACGGCAGCGTGCGTGCTGCTGTTCGCCTACGGACTGCGCGACGTGCCGGTGGACACGCACGTCTCCCGCGTGGGCACCCGGCTCGGTCTGCTGCGCGCGGGCGCGGGGTTCGAGGAGCTGCACGACCAGATGCTGGCGCTCACGCCTGCGGGCGAGGAGTTGGAGCTGCACGTCAACCTGTTGCGCCACGGACGGCGCACCTGCCACGCCCGCGCGCCCGCGTGCGGCAGATGCGCGTTGGCGCACATGTGCCCCAGCCGCGGCCTGTTCGTGGAGGTTGAGCGCGCGTAAACGGCCGTGCCAGTGGCACCTCCTGCACCAACTGGTGGAGGCACCGGCAACGTTCGCCGGGCTTTGCTCGACTGTAAGCATTGTCATCGCCACATCCACGGCGCCATCAACCCGGCAAACGTTGGCTGACACGCCACCAGGGCGCGCACCTGCTCACCTTCGGGGCTCTCGCCGGTGCGCCCAACTGCACGCGGGCCTGCACTGTTGCCGCCTTACAACCCGCTCCGCCGCGGGCGGGGCCGGTGGGCGCGCGCGAACTCCTGCGTGTGTGAGGACTCGTGTGCGCGCGAGCGTTCCTGCGTGTGCGAGTCGCAGGGGGCGGCCGGCCGAACCGCCAACCGCGACGGCGCCCACGGCGCGATCGGGACCGGGGCGGGGATCGCGCACGGGTCGCGCGGCGGCCGCGCGGAGCGCGGCGCGAGCGTCGAGATCGCCCTCGACCCGGGCGAGTACCACACCAGTTCCGTGAGGAGCCCTGCGTTTACGATTGAGAACATCCGAACTTCGAAGTATGATCGTTGTTCAGACATGCTTGGACCCGCAGGGGGTCCAGATCATCCGGGATTAAGGACAGGGGTCCACGGTACAAATGCCAAGAACAAGCTCACATACTGACAGACTCAACGCCGACGGGGAATGGGTGCCCGCGATCCCCAGTCTGCGCGAACCGCGCTACTCGCAGTCGCTGGAGCGCGGGCTTGCGATTCTGGGGTGCTTCACGCCCGAGCGGCCGGTGCTCGGGATCGCCGACATCGCCGACGAATTGGGCATGAGCCGCAGCACCACCCACCGCTACGTGATCACGCTCGTCGCGCTCGGCTACCTCGAGCAGGGCGCCTCGCGCAAGTACCGGCTGGGGTTGCGCGTCACCGATCTGGGGATGTCGGCGCTCAACTCCACCGGGCTGCGCGAGCACTCGCGTCCGTATCTGGAGGAACTGCGCCAGCGCACCTCCTACACCGTGAACCTCGCGGTGCTCGATGGGCCGGAGATCCTGTACGTCGACCGTGCCCGCAGCTTTCGCCGGGGGCAGAGCAAGATCGACCTCGGCCTCTCGCTGGGGTCGCGGCTGCCGGCCTACTGCACCTCGATGGGCAAGCTGCTGCTGGCATACCTGCCCGAGCACGAGCAGCGCAGCCTGCTCGGCGACATGAAGCTCGCCAAGCGCGGTCCTAACACGATCACGAGCAAGAAGGGACTGCGCTCGGAGCTCGAGCATGTGCGCGAGGAGAGCTTCGCGGTCAACGACGAGGAGCTCGCCCCGGAACTGCACTCGATCTCAGCGCCGGTGCGCTCGGAGTCGCGCGAGGTGATCGCGGCCGTCAACATGGCGGCCCACAGCTCGATGATCTCACTCGAAGAGCTGGTGGAGCACCTCGGTCCGCACCTCGTCTCCACCGCCGACCGTATCTCGGCGCGCCTGGGCTACCGGCGCGACGACGAGCGGGAGTAGCGCGCCAGGGAATGGGCCTCGCCGGCGCGTCCGGCCGGCCCATAGCGATGCTCCCGGTCGTGTGGGCCGGCCCCGCCCGGGGTCGGCCCACAGCCTCGTGAGGGATCACTCGGCCCCGAGGGCGCGGCCGTACTGTTTCTCGTAGTAGCTGCGGTAGTCGCCCGAGCGGATCGGCGACCACCACCACTCGTTCTCGCGATACCACGCGACCGTCCGCTCGAGTCCCTCCGCAAAGCGCACCCGCGGCTCCCACCCAAGCGCCCGCACCTTCGTTGAGGAGAGCGAGTAGCGGCGATCATGGCCGGGCCGGTCGGTGATGTGCTCGAGCAGCGATTCATCCGCTCCCGTCAGCTCGAGGATGCGACGCACCACGTCGATGTTGGCGAGCTCGTCGGGGCCACCGGCGTTGTAGGTCTCGCCTGGGACGCCCTGCTCCAGCACGCAGCCGATCGCGCGCGCGAAGTCGTCGGCGTGGATCCAGTTGCGCACCTGCCTGCCGTCGCCGTACACGGGCAGCGGGTCGCCGTGCAGCGCGTTGAGGATCATCAGCGGGATCAGCTTCTCCGGGTATTGGTGGGAGCCGTAGTTGTTGGACCCACGGCAGATGCCCGCCTGTAGGCCGTAGGTGTGGAAGTAGCTCTGCACGAGCAGATCGGCGCCGGTCTTCGTCGCCGAGTACGGCGAGGAGGGGCGCAGCGGCGAAGCCTCGGTGAAGGTGCCCACCTCGATCGAGCCGTACACCTCGTCGGTTGACACCTGCAGGTAGCGCAGCTCCCGCTCGCGCGCCGCCTCCAGCAGCACGTAGGTGCCGAGTGCGTGCGTCTTGACGAACGCGTCGGGCTCGGCGATCGAGCGGTCGACGTGCGTCTCCGCGGCGAAGTTCACGATCGCCTGCGGCCGCTCACCGTTCGCGTTCGCCGTGTCGAGCGCCTCGGCCACCGCCCGCGGATCCTCGATGCCACCGCGGATGAAGCGCAAGCCGGCTGTGTCGGCGATGTCCCGCAAGTTCTCCTCGCGTCCCGCGTAGGTGAGCTTGTCGAGCACCGTCACCGTGTCGCCGTGCTCGCGCACGCGCACCCGCGCGAAGTGCGAGCCGATGAAGCCCGCGCCGCCGCACACCAGCAGTCTCATGGGCGGATCATCCCAGCTCGTGCGGCGAGGTATCCGGCGAGCCCTTCGCGCCAGTCGGGCATTGGCACGATGTCATCGCGCTCGCTCGCGAGCATCGACCACGCCGGTCGCGGCGCCGGGCGCGCCATCTGCTCGCTACTGACCGCCTCGACGCGGCACGGGCGCTCGGCCTGGCGGAAGATCTCCCGCGCAAACCCGTTCCAGGAGACCGCGCCGGTGCCGGTGTGGTGCACGAGTCCCCTCACCTCGCGCTCCAGCAGTCCCACCACGGCGGGCGCGAGGTGCCCCGACCACGTGGGGGAGCCGATCTGGTCGTCCACCACCTGCACGGCATCCCGTTCGCTGGCCAGCCGCAACATCGTGTCGACGAAATTGCGCCCATGCACGCCGTACAGCCAGGCGGTGCGCACCACCGCGTGCCGGGGGGAGGCGGCGAGCACCTGCTGCTCGCCGGCGAGCTTGCTCTGTCCGTATACCGACCGCGGCCCGGTCGGGTCGGACTCCACGTAGGCGCGCTCGCGACCCTCGCCGTCAAGGGGCGCGGTGCCGTCGAACACGTAGTCGGTGGAGATGTGCAGCAGCGGTATCCGCCGCGCGGCCGCCGCCCGTGCGAGGTTGCCGGCGCCCTCGCCGTTGACCGCATACGCCTGCTCGCGGTGCGTCTCGGCGCCGTCCACGTCGGTCCACGCGGCGCAGTTGAGGACGGCGTCCGGGGTGTGGTCTTGCAGGAACGCGAGCACTGCGGACGCGTCGGTGATGTCCAGCTCCGGCAGATCGACGCCGAGCGGGTCGTGCCCGGCGCGCGCGGCCGCCGTGCAGGCGTCGTGCCCCAGCATGCCCTCCGCACCGACGATCAGCAGCTTCACAGGATCGAGATGTCGGAGTTGTCGCCCACCATGAAGCGGTAGGCGCGCGGCTGGTGCTCGCCGCGGCGCACCGTCACGTTGCGTCCGAGCAGCGAGGACTCCATGCGCCCGTCGAGGTCGCACACCGATGAGCCCGCGAGCAGGATCGAGTGCTCCACCTCCGCGCCCGCGATCGCACACCCCTCGCCGATCGCCGTGTAGGGGCCGACGTAGCAGTCGCGCAGCCGCGCGCCGGCGCCGATCACCGCCGGCCCGCGCACACGCGTGCGCTCCAGCCGCGCGCCCCGCTCCACCACCACGCGACCGTCCACCTGCGAATCGATCAGTTCGCCCTCCACGCTGCGCACGATGTTGTCGAGGATCAAGCGGTTGGCCTCCAGCATGTCCTCGAGGCGGCCGGTGTCCTTCCACCAGCCCCGCACGATGTGCGGCTCCACGCGCATCCCAGCGTCCACGAGGTGCTGGATCGCGTCCGTGATCTCGAGCTCCCCGCGCGCCGACGGCGAGATCGCGCGGGCCGCGTCGTGGATCTGCGGAGTGAACATGTACACCCCCACCAGCGCCAGGTCGGTGGCGGGCTGCTTGGGCTTCTCCACCAGCCGCACCACTCTGCCCGGCCCCTCGCGGGGTGCGCCGGCACGACCATTTGCGGGCGCCAGCTCGGCCACGCCATAGTTCTCGGGATCGGCGACCGGCGTCAGCAGGATCAGCGCGTCGGGGCGGTGCTCGCGGAAGGCCGCCACCAGGTCGGCGATCCCCCCCTGCAGCAGGTTGTCCCCCAGGTACATCACGAACGGGCTGCCGGCGAGGAACTGCTCGGCGGTGAGCACCGCGTGCGCGAGCCCCAGCGGCTGGTCTTGCACCACGTAGGTGATGCGTACCCCAAAGCGCCCGCCATCGCCGGCGGCCGCTTCGATCTCGCCGCCGGTCTCGGGCGCGATGATGATCCCCACCTCCTCGATCCCCGCCTGCGCCATCGCCTCGATCCCGTAGAACAGCACCGGCTTGTTGGCCACCGGCACGAGCTGCTTGGCGCTCGTGTGCGTGATCGGCTGCAGGCGCGTGCCCTTGCCCCCGGAGAGGATCAATCCCTTCAGCGGTTGCATTATCGATCGAGGCTCGCAGTGATCCCCAGCCCAAGCCGGGCGGGGGTGTAGGAGCCCGCCCACCCGGGCCTGCCCGGGTGGGGTGGGCACCATTTGGTGATCAGTCCCTTCAGCGGCCGCATTCCAACCTCACTCAACTCAGTACACCCCTCCGAGCTTGCGGTGATCCCAGGTCACCCGGTCGAGCTCGATGAACTGCAGCGCCACCCGCTTGGCGACCTGGCGATCCACCACCTCGCCGACCTCCGCAGGCAGCTCCGTCGCCGGCGGCTCGCCGCGGGGCGCGGCGTAGCGGGCGAAGATCTCGTGCCCCAGCGCTTTCACGAGCTCGAGGTCGCGGTGGATCGCCACCTCGCATTCGAGCATCACGCCGCGCAGCTCCTGATAGAGCCCCCCGGCCTCCACCTGCAGCGTCGCGCGCGGGTCGCGCTCGAGGTTGCGCACCTTCTGCGAGGCGGCGTACGTCCACGACCACAGCTGCGGCCCCGGCCGCCCGCCGGAGCGCTCGCGCAGCACGTACCACAGCGGCATCAGGTGCGGCCA
>DATMMB010000026.1:0-16867 GCA_035569895.1 Solirubrobacteraceae bacterium
GGCGCTGGGAGCGCCGCCGCGGTGAAGCTCGGGCGGTTGCCTTTGCGCACGTCGCCGTACAGCGTGAACTGGCTGACGCACAGGATCTCGCGCTCGCCCAGCGGCTCGTTCATGCGCCCGTCGGCGTCGGCGAACACCCGCAGCGCGCGCACCTTCGCCGCCAGGCGCTCCGCCGTCGCGGCATCGTCCTCGTGGGCGACCCCCAGCAGCACGAGCAGCCCGGGACCGATGCGCGCCACCTCGCGCCCCTCGACGCTCACCGCCGCCCCGCTGACTCTCTGCACGAGCGCGCGCATCGCGCCCAGCGTACCCGGGGCGGTATGTCGGAGCTCGATCGAGCGGGCCGTTGCGGCGGGGCGAGACGGAGGCTTTTTCTTGGGGGAGGAGGGGCGGGTCGGCGGTGTGGGCTCGCAGCCGCGCGCGGGGGCCTCACCCCGCGGGCGTCGCGAGCGGGCGTGCGTCGGCGCGAGCGACCAGCCAGGGGGTGAGCTCCGCGGCCGGGACGGGGCGGGAGATCAGGTAGCCCTGGCCGGCGTCGCAGCCCATCCCCGCGAGGCGCTCGCACACCTCGGGCGTCTCGATCCCCTCGGCGACGACGTGCAGGTCGAGGTGGCGGGCGAGGTCGATCGTGGTGCGCACGATCGCCTCTGCGCGGGAGCTCTCGCACATCGGCGTGACGAACGAGCGGTCGATCTTCAGCTCGCCGACGGGGAGCTTGGCGAGGTAGGCGATCGAGGCGTTGCCGCTGCCAAAGTCGTCGATCGACACCCCCACCCCCAGCGCGCGCAGCTGCTCGAGCACCCCCACCGCGGTGGCGGGGTCGGCCATCGCCGCGCTCTCGGTCACCTCCAGCGTGAGCGCCGCGGCGGGCACGGCGTGGCGGGCGAGCGCCGCCTCGATCTGCGCGGGCAGCTCGGGGTCGTGGAGGTTGCGCGCGGAGAGGTTCACCGACATTCCCAGCTCCAGTCCTGCCCCGCGCCACTGCTCCGCCTGGCGCAGCGCGAGCTCCACCACGTGCAGCGTCATGGGCCCCACCAAGGCGGTTTGCTCGATCAGCGACACGAACTGCAGCGGCGGGATCGTGCCCCGCCGCGGATGCTCCCAGCGCAGCAGCGCCTCCACACCCGTGACGCGCCTCGTGCGCAGCGCGATCTGCGGCTGGTAGTGGAGCACGAACTCGCCCCGTTCGAGCGCCGGGCGCACCTCGCCGAGCAGCGCCAGGCGCTCCGCGCCGGAGCGGTCGCGCTCGGGCGCGTACAGCTCGACGCGCCCGCGCCGCGCGCGCGCCCGGTCGAGCGCCACGTCGGCGTGTTGCAGCAGCTCGTCGGCCGCTTTGGCGTGGTCGGGCGCGAGCGCGATGCCGATGCTCGCCTCGACGTTCAGCGCAACGCCGTCGAACACCACCGGCGCCTGCATCGCCCGCTGCGCCGCCGCCGCGATCGCGAGCGCCTCCTCCGGGCCCTCCACGCGGGGGGCAAGGATCGCGTACTCGTCGCTGCCGAGCCGCGCGAGCAGCGTGTGCGGGTCGAGCTCGGCGCGCAGGCGAGCGGCGACCTCGCGCAGCACCGCGTCGCCGGCGCCGTGGCCGAGCGTGTCGTTGATCTGCTTGAAGGAGTCGAGGTCGAGCAGCATCACCGCGACCCGTCCCCCCGCGCCGCCGGCGGCAACCGAAGCCGAGCGACACGCGCCTGCGGCGCTGGCCGATTCGGGGATGCTGGCGGAGCGAGCGTCCCCCCAATCGGTCCCCGTTTCGGCCAACGCGGTGAGCGCCCGCGCGACGCGCTCGCGGAACAGCGTGCGGTTGGGCAGCCCTGTGAGCTGGTCGTAGCGCGCGAGGCGATCGTTCTCCCGCGCCTGGCGGCGCAGGCGCTTGGAGGCGGCGGCGACGATCCGGTAGAGGATCGCCCACAGGAGCGCCAGCCCGAGGAACACCACCATCGCGATCGTGCGCTCGTCGCCGGCGATCGCCGCCCCGATCGGCGCGTAGCTGAGATAGATCTCAAACGCCCCCGCGGGCCGTTCGGCGGGGGTGAAGCGCAGCGGCACATACACCTCCACAAGCTTGCCGAGCCCCACCTCGCTGGCGGTCTCGGTGTGCAGCCGCGGCGTCACGACCTCGGCGGGATCGGGGTCGCCCGCGAGCGCGTCTTCGAGGTCGCCGTCGCCATTGCCGAGGTGGCGCCCGATCAGAGCGTGGTCGTCGGAGTAGACGACCCATCCGGCGCTGTTCCAGATCTTGATCCGAGCGAGGTCCTCGGTGATCGAGCGCGCGCGCAACTGCTCGTCGAGCATCGCGACGCCCCGCGGGCTGAGGCCGTCGCGCAGATCGTGAGCGGTGAGCCGCGGTTGGATCCCCAGGCGCGCCACCAGCTGCGCGGACTCGCCCGCGTCGGCGAGGCTGCGCTGCACGATCTGACTCTGCAGCACTTTCGCGAGCACGAACCCGAGCGCGACGATCGGGATCAGGCTGAGCAGCGCCACCTGGCTCGTCAGACTGAGACGCGCGAGCCGCCGTGGCATATGCCACTACTCGACGGCGCACCGACTATTCTTGAACTACGGGGTTTCCTCCTCATCACCCTCGTACAACGACTCCCCGGCGAGCTGCCCGCCCTTACGGTCCCACAACTTGATCTCTAGCAGGCGACCGCGATAGTCGTCGGGTGCGATCAGCGTGAAGCGGCTCTCGAGCAACTCGCACTGGTCGACCGTGTCGCGGTCGAGCTCCGCCGTCACCACCGCGCCGCCGGGCACCAGCGGGCGGCCCCACACCAGGGTCATCGCCGCCGTCTCACCGTCGCCGCCGCGCCAGCGGCCGACCACCTCGTCGCACAGGTCGAGGCTCCACTGCGGGTTGGCGGCGGCGGTTTGGTCGGTGAAGTCCACGAGTGCGGTGAGCTCGCGCGGCTCGCCGCCCTCCTCGCCGGGCGGCACGTAGCGCACATACCCGTACAGCTCGTACTCCCCGGCGGTGGCGGTGGCGGGCACGTACGTGCGCCCATGCCAGCCGCGGTCGGGATACCACACGATCTCGCCCGGCTCTCCGGCGTCCCGCGGCACGTCGCCAAGCTCTGCCCACGCCGCCAGCAGCTCGCGCTCCAGCCGCTGCGCCCAGCGGCCGTACGGGAGTCCCTCCTGCGGGGGCTCAGCGGCGAAACGGGGGACGACGCGCTCGACCGGTGGCATCGTGCCGGGCAGCCTATCGGCCGGCGAACGCATCCGCGAGGCGGGTGGTTGTGTGTGAGCTTTTTGGGCGCCCTACGCGCGCGCGAGCGTGCGCACGCACGTCGTCCTCAAAGCACATGCTGCTCACGCCTCGCGCAGCCGTGCGGCGGGTCCTCGGGTGCGGCGCTCAGGCATCGCGCAGCCGTGCGGCGGGTCCTCGGGTGCGGCGCTCACGCTTCGCGCAGCCGCGCAGCGGCGTCCTCGGGGGCGACGATGTTGAGGTTGACCCCGGTGGAGAGCTCGAGGCCGGCGAGGTGGGTGAGGCGCGGCAGCACGTCGATCCGCCAGCAGAAGCGCTCCGCCCCGCGCGGCGCCGTGCGCACCCACAGGTTGAGCGGCGGGCTCGATCCGAGGTGGCGCGCCAGCCGGCGCAGCCCGTCGTGCAGCAGCGCTGCTCCGCTCGGCCCCTGGAGCTCGAAGCGCGCGCGGGGGCGGCGCGGCGCAAGCATCAGCTGGTAGGGCACGCGCGAGGCGTACGGCGCGAGCAGCACCGCCTCCTCGTCGATCGCCACCACCCGCTCGCCCCGGCGCACCTCCTCGGCCACGAGATCCTCCAGCAGACCGCCGCCCATCGTGCGCGTCGCGTACGCGCCCGCGCGCTCGCGCTCCCGCGCCACGTCGGCGGGCACGAAGTCGAGCGCGTACAGCTGCGCGTGGGTGTGCGGCAGCGACGCCCCCGCCTCGCGACGCTCGTTGACGATCAGCTGCACGCACGCGCTCTCGGCGTGCGCGCGCATCCGCTCCCGCCACACCTCTACGGCAGCCGCCACCTGCGCGGCGGGCAGCTGCGCCAGTGACACCACCGGCTGGGGGGCGTTGACGATCACCTCGTGCGCGCCCACCGCCGGCGTCGCGGTGAACAGCTCCGGCCGCGGGTCGCGTTCAGGTGGGGCGCCGTCGGCGGTGAGCGCGGGAAACAGGTTGGGCACCACCCGTACCGTCCACCCCGGACCGTTTGGAACCCCGCCCGCCCGCCCACCGCCGGGGCGCAGCGCGTACAGCTCCGGCGGAGTGCGGTCCTCGTGGCCTTCCACGAACGGGTCGCTGTCGCGGTCGATCGCCTCGGCCGCGGGACAGCGGGGCTCGCCCCCCGGCCGCCGCGAGCGCTCGCCGGCGACGATCGTCTTGTGACCGCTGAGCGGGTCCACCCGCACCTCAGGCACCGTTCATGCGCCTCCGGCGCGGCCGGCCGCCGGGGCGACGGGCGACGGTCTGACATCACGTGCGCGGCGCCTGCGGACGGCGCGACGGGCGGAGCGCACGCTCACCCGCCCACCGCGTAGCGCTCGATGTCGCGTTCCAGCTTGGCGACGCCCGGGTAGGCGCCCTGGCGGATGTAGTTGCGTTCGCCGCGGCGGTTGTAGAAGACGGTGGTGGGCACGAATGAGGAGTCCGAGACTTCCACGCCGATCTGGCCGCTGGGATCGTAGTAGCTCGGATAACTCACGGGGTGGGCGCGCAGAAACCTGAGCGGTTCAGCGCGAGCGGTGTCGCCGGAGTCGATGCCGATGAACGCCACACGGCGCCCGAGGTTGGCGGCCGCGCGCTGGAAGACCACGAGCTCTTCCCTGCACGGTTCGCACCACGAGGCCCACTTGTCGATCACCACCGGCCATCCCCGCAGCGCCGCCAGGCGCATGCGCAGCGCCTCCGCGCCGCCGCCCAGCAACTCGTCGGCCTGCGCGTGCAGCAGCGCCAACGGTCGCGGCGAGCCCGCCAGGCGCGCCCGCATCTGCGCCGGCGTAAGCGGCGCCGGCGCGAGCGTCCGCGAGTCGCCCGGGCTGCCGGCGAGTTGGACGAGTCCGACCGCCAGCACGGCGACGAGCGTCAGCCCAAAGGCAAGCGCGACGAGACGCTTAGTGGTCATCGCGCCAAGGGTGGCAGATCACCTCGCGGTTGCACCGCACCGCTCGCGCGGAGGCCCATCGATGCCACGGCCCGCCGAGCGATTGACCCAGCCCACCGGGATCGCCCCACCCCACCGGATCGCCGCTGCCCGCCGCGGGCGTGAACGCCGCCGCGGCACCCGCCTCCGCGCCCCCTTCAATCCCGCCGCGGAGTGCTGTATCTTGGATGTACCTGGGGCCGGGTTGCTCTGGGTAACCGGGGGTCTGCCGACAGGCGTCGGCCCTCCGAGCCACGCCGAGCTCTCTTCTGCGGCGGCTCCGTCTCGAAGCGAAGAGCCTTTCATGGCCGAGTCCACACAAGTGGCCCTCGAGGTCGCGTCCATTCCAAGCTCCGCCGACATCGCGCGCGCGGAGGAGCTCGTGCGGGAGCGCTTCCTGCACGAGGGTGAGGACGCCGCGGTCGCGCTCGCTCGGGTGGGCGGGTACGCAACCCCCCGCCGGCGCGCGCTGGACGCCGCGCTCGCGGAGCTCGCCGACGGGGCCCGCTACCCCTCGACCGCATGGCGGCGCGAGTTCTCGCTGCTGCTTGGCCTCGAACGGCTGCTCTCCGACCAGGAGCCGCGGCTGCGCGACGGCACGGTGCTCTCCGCCCACCAGGTTGACGCCCTCTCGGGCACGCTCACCGCGCTGCTCGCGGAGGCCGAGCGGAGCGCCGGAAACGGCAACGGCAACGGGCGTGCCGCCTCCCCGGCGCTGCTCGCATCGGCCGCGATCCTCGGCAACGGCAAGCCCTCCGCGGCGGCGCCCGATGGGCACGCCGGCGCCCCCGCCGCGGACGAGGCCAGAGAGCGGTTCGACGCCGAGGAGCGGCGGCTCCAGGCCGAAGAAGCCGAGCAGCGCACCGAGGACGAGGAGCAGGAAGAGGAGGAGGAGCAGGACGAAGAGGAGGAGCTCGGCGATCTCGAGGACGAGCTCGACCCACTCCCCGAGGGTGAGGGGGCGGACGAGGAGGAGGATGTCGAAGAGGAGAGCGAGGAGGAGCCGCGCGACTGGGTGGACGAGGACGAGGAGGAGGCGCTCCCCGACCAGCCGGAGGACCCCAACGCGGCCAAGCGCTTCTGGTTCGAGCACGCCACCGGCGCCGGCAAGACGGTAGCGGCGCTCGGCTTCGTCGAGGCCTCGCAGACGGGCGGCATCCTGATCCTCACCCACCGGCGCAACCTCGTCGACCAGTTCCTCGGCGAGCTGCGCGACCGCGGCTACTCGCGGCGCATCTCCCGGCCCTTGTACAAGGGCGAGGACTCCACGCAGGGCCCCGTGTCGGTGGAGACCTACCAGTGGTTCGTGCGCAACGCCGGCAGAATCTCGAGCGCCTACACGATCGTGATCTGCGACGAGGCGCACACCGCGCTCGGCGAGAAGACCAGCGGCGCGATCAGGGCGTGGACGGGCCCGATCTTCATCGGCATGACCGCCACCGGGGCGCTGATCGCGCGCCACGTCACCGACCTGTTCCCCACCCAGACCTCGCGCTTCGATCTCGCGCAGGCGGCGCGCCGCGGGGTTATCGCACCGCTGCGCTGCGTGCGCATCCCGCCGGGCGTGGGCGTGCGCACGATCGCCAAGGTGCCGCTGCGCCGGGGAGAGGTCGACGTCGAGTTCGACCAGGAGGAGCTCGCGCAGCTGCTCGACCAGCAGCCCTTCAACCTGGCGATGGCCAACCTTTACAAGACCCGCTTCAACGGCGTGCCGGGGGTGGTGTATGCGGCGGGGGTGCGCCACGCGTACAACCTCGCGGAGGCGTTCCGCGCGGAAGGAATCAAGGCGCAGGCGGTGTCCGGCGAGACCCCCAAGCGCGAGCTGGCGAGCGTCCTCGCGCGCTACGAGCGCGGCGACGTCGACGTGCTGATCAACGCGCAACTGCTGGCGGAGGGGTGGAACAGCCCCCGCGCGACCGTCTGCGTGCACCTCGCGCCGACGGCGTCCAAGCGCATCTACCAGCAGCGCGTAGGGCGCGTCACGCGCCGCAACCCCGGCAAGGAGGCGGGGCTGGTGGTGGACTTTGTGCACCCCGCCACCAAGCACGACGATCCGGTGGTGACGCTGCACTCGCTGCTCGACCGCGACGTGTATCGCGGCGGCGCGATCGTCGTCGGCCCGGTGCGCCGCGGGCGCGGGCGGAGAATGCGCGTCGAGCGGCGCGTGCTGCCGGTGACAGCCGACGAAGAGCGGCGGATCGCGGTGTTCGAGCGCGAGTTGTGGCGGATCGCGGTGGAGAACCTCGACTATGGCGAGCAGCACGTGTGGGCGGCGCTCGCGGGCGCGCGCGTCACCGCCACCAACTGGCGTCGCGCCCGGGCGATGCTGCACTTCGACCGCACCGGCGAGCTGAAGAGCAGATTTTTGATCACCGCGGTGCAGCGCAACCCCAACTCGCAGCTGCGTTTGCGCGCGCTCGCCGACATCGCCGCCGGGCGCGACCCCGATGCGTTCGACACCGCGATCGACGCGATCGCCGGCTGGTCGCGGGAGGAGCGCCGCGAGGCGTCGAAGATCATGCTACGCGCGCTGGTGGAGCGACGGATCGGCCGCCGCGACCAGGCGAGCGCGTGGATCTGGCGTCTCGCCGAGTACACGCGCGAGTTGCACGAGGAGTACGCGGTGCAGCGCTGGCCGGAGACCAAGCGCCTGCTGGGCCTGCTCGTCAACTCCTCCGGCGGCGCGCACGCGCGCAACGCGCGGCGGCTGATCCACGCCTCGCGCAAGCAGGACCGGCGCCTGGCGGCGGCGCTGCTGGCGGCGGCGCTCGCGCACACCCCCGAGGCCGAGGAGGCGCTGCGCGGCGCGCGTACGCGGATGGCGCGCAAGCCGCCCGCACTCGCGCGGGAGCTGCTGCGCAACTTCCCCAAGCGGCGGTCGCGCAACAACAAGCGCAAGCGCAAGAAGACGGCGGGCGCGTCGCCGGCGGGGGCGAAGGGCGCCGCGGTCGAGGCGTCCGCGCACACGCAGGCGAAGAACATCGCGCAGGCGCTCGGCGTCGCCGAGGGCACCGGTGCGCCGGCTGCCGGCGGGCCGGTGGCGGGCGCCGAGCCGACGGCGGGCATCGAGCCAGCCGAGGCCGCGGCACGGGTGCAGGAGGCCGCGGCACGCGTGCAGGACGCCGCCGCGCGCGTGGAAGCAGACGAAGCACCGGCGCCGGTTGCAGCCGCCGAGCCGGCGGACGCCGTGCGGCCTTCCGGCGATACGGGCGCCGCGGCGGCGACGGGCAAAGCGGCGAAGCCCGCCAAAGCGAAAGCGCTGAAAGCGAAAGCCGCCAAACCGAAGGCCGCCCCACCGAAAGCCGCCGCAAAGGCCGCCGCACCGAAGACCGCGAAACTGAAAGCCGCGAAGGCGCGGGCCGCCAAACTGAAAGCCGCGAAACCGAGACCCGCCAAAGCCAAGGCGCCCGACGAGCAGCCCTGAGGCCGCTCAGCCGCGCACGGCGAGATGCACCTCGCCGGCGCCAGCGCCGCGTGCTCGCCGGAGACGGGCGGCCAGCCTCCAGACGGCGGCGAGATGCACCTCGCCGGGGACGGGCGGCCAGCCTTCAGACGGCGGCGAGATGCACCTCGCCCGCGTCCAGCGCCACCCGTCCGCCATCGCCGCGCGCGACCAGTAGCCGCCCTTCCTCGTCGATGCCGGCGGCACGCCCGTGGCCGTCAGCCCACGCGATCTCCCTGCCCCGCAGCGCGTCGCGCGCACGCCAGGCGTCGAGCACCGCGGCGGGCGGCTGCGCGAGTCGCCGCGCGAGCGCCGCGAGCAGCCGCGCCAGCAGCGGCTCGATCTCCGCGGCGGGGAGCCCGAGGCTCGCGGCGGCTCCATGCAGCTCGGGCGGCAGCTGCTCGACGCGCAACGACACGTTGACGCCAATCCCGACCACCGCCCACTCCTCCTGTGGGCGGCTCTCAATCAGGATGCCGGCTAGCTTGGCCAGCGACCCGGCCGCGGAGGGCATACCGGCGCGGCGGTCCGCGCCCGGGCGTTCCGTGCGCACGGACACGATGTCGTTGGGCCACTTGATCGCGGCCGCCCCGATACCTGACACCGGCTCGATCGCCTCGCACACCGCGACCGCCGCTGCCAGTGCCAGCGGCGGTCGCTCCGGGACGCCGCTCGCCGCACCGTCGCGCAGCAGCAGCGACATCAGCAGCGCGCTCCCCGCCGGCGCGCTCCAGCGCCGCCCCTGCCGGCCGCGGCCGGCCGTCTGCTCGGAGGCGCTCACCAGCGTTCCGTGTGGCGCGCCGGCCTGCGCGAGCGCCCGCGCGCGCTTGTTCGTCGAGTCGGTGCGCCGCAGGTGCAGGCGGGGGTGGCCGAGGGGGGCGCCGTCACGCATAGCGCGAGGACGCATCGGCAAGCACCGCGGCCACCAGCCCGTCGATGTCGTGGCGCTCCGCCTCCAGGTGCGGCGCCCTACCGTGCTCGCGCAGCGTCGCACTGGTCACGGGGCCGATCGAGACGATGCGCGTGGTCGGCGCAAGCTCCGCGCCACCGCCGGCCGCTTCGAAAAAGAAGCGCACCGTTGATGAGGACGTGAAGGTGATGTAGTCGGCCGCGCGCGCTGCCGCCAGCGTCTCTGCAGGCAGGGGCTCGGCGACGGTCTCGTAGAGCTCCAGCACGTCCACCTCGGCGCCGCGGGCACGCAGCGCGTCGGGAAGCACGTCGCGGGCCTCACGCGCGCGGGCGACCAGCGCGTGGCGGACGGGCAGCTCGGCGAGCGCCTCCACCAGCCCCTCGGCGACGAACCGCTCGGGCACCACGTCGGCTGCGATCCCCCACTCGGCCAGCGCGCGCGCCGTGCCTGGGCCGATCGCCGCCACCCGCGCTCCCGCCAGCGCGCGCGCGTCAGCGAGGGGGTTGGACGCGGCGAGACGCTCGAACAGGCAGGCGACGCCGTTGGGGCTCGTGAGGCAGATCAGGTCGTACGGGATGAGATCGAAGCGCGCGGGCGGGGAGGGTGATACTTGCTTTTCGGAGCCCCACCAATCCGCTTCCGGCTTGCCGAGCCGCCGCGGCATGGAGTCGCTCAGCGGCCGGATGCGGATCGCCGGCGCCTGCACCACCTCGGCGCCCAGCTCGCGCAGCCGCCGCGCCAGCCCGCTGGCTTGGGCGCGCGCGCGCGTGACCGCCACCGTGCGTCCGCTCAGCGGCGCCGGCGCGCGCCAGGCGAGCTGCTCGGCCAGCTCCGCGACGGCGCCCACCACCGTGATCGATGGCGGGCGCACCCTCTCCGCCCGTGCGCGCTCGGCGATCGTGGCCAGCGTGCCGCTCACGGTGCGCTGGTTGGGGAGCGTGCCGCGTTCGACGATCGCCACGGGCTCGGAGGGGGGTCGCCCAGCGTCGATCAGCGACGCGGCGATCTCCGGGAGCTGGCGCACACCCATGTAGAAGACAAGCGTCCCTGGGAACGCCGCGAGCGCGCGCCAATCGATTGCGGTTGCCTCGTCGTCGTCGGAGCCCAGCACCGCCGTGCCGGAGCCGTCGCCGTCAACCTCAGACTCCGCGGTACACGCCGCGCGGGTGCGCCCGGTGATCAGCGCCACTGCGCCGGCGATCCCGCGATGTGTCACGGGAATCCCCGCGTACGCCGGCGCGGCCACTCCTGCCGTGACGCCTGGCACGACCGCAAAGGGGATACCCGCCGCACGCAGCGCGAGCGCCTCCTCGCCCCCGCGTCCAAAGACGAATGGGTCGCCGCCCTTCAGCCGTACGACCAGCTTGCCCGCCTGGGCGCGCTCCACCATCAGCGCCTCTGTCTGCGCCTGTGGCACCGACGCCCCGCCTCCCTCCTTGCCGACGAACAGCAGCTCCGCGCCGGCGCGCGCGCCCTCCAGCGCCTCCGCCGGGATCAGCCGGTCGTAGAGGATCGTGTCGGCCCGCGCGATCAGCTCCAGCGCGCGCGCGGTCAGCAGCCCTGGATCGCCGGGACCAGCGCCCACCAAAAAGACGCGGCCGCCTTCAGGCGTGCTCAACCGCCAGATCCTCCGCCTGGCGCAGCAGCTCGCCGGCGCCGGCGCTCCGCAGCCGCTCCGCCACGCGACCGCCCAGCTGCTCGGGGTCGTAGAAACCTCCCAGCAGCTCGTCGCTCACCCACGCGGAGCCGTCCGGGAGCCCGACCCAGGCGCGCAGCTGCAGGCAGCCGCAGCCGCCGTCCACCGCGTGCACGCCGAGCGGCGTGTTGCAGCTCGCGTCGAGCGCCTGCGCCACGGCGCGCTCGGCCTGCAGGCAGGCGAATGTCTTGGCGTCGGTGATCGCCTCCACCGCCGCCCGCGTCCGCGTATCGCCGGCGCGGCCCTCCAGCGCCAGCGTGCCCTGGCCGGGCGAGGGCACGAAGCGCGCCGGGTCGAGCACGGCGGCGATCTCCTGCTCGCGGCCGAGGCGTTGCAGGCCGGCGCGGGCCAGCACCAGCGCGTCGAAGCCGCCCTCGCCGAGCTTGCGCAGGCGGGTGTCGACGTTGCCGCGCACTGTCACCACCCTCAGATCCTCGCGTGCCGCGCGCAGCTGAGCGGTGCGGCGGACGCTGCTCGTCCCGACCCGCGCGCCCGGGGGCAGCTCGTCCAGGGCGGCTGGTTGGTGGGCGTCTGAAAAGCAAGACATCGCATGCGCGGTGCACAGCACATCCTCGGCCGCCGCGCGCGCCGGGGCGCCCAGCAGCACAAGGCCGTCGGCCAGCTCTCCCGGCACGTCCTTGGCCGAGTGCACCGCCAGGTCGATCTCCCCCGCGCTCAGCGCACGCTCCAGATCGAGCACCCAGCGCGACTTGTCGCCGCCCGACCCATTGGCGGCCGGGTCGCCGGCGTTACGACCGCCGCCGCCGGACCCGCGGTCCCCCGCGGTGGCGATCGTGACCAGCTCCATGAGCGGGCTCTCGTGCGGCGCGGACTCCGCGAGGTGCGCGACCGAAGCCGGGCGACACTCGCCTTCGGCGAGCATCCCCGTTTCGGCCAGCAGCTGCGCCACCAGCTCCGCCTGCGCGAGCGCGAGGGCGCTGCCGCGCGTCCCGATCCGCACCCCGCGCTCCTACGTGCCCTTGCGCCGGCGCCGCTGCAGGTCGTGCACCTCGGCGAGCCCACCGTCGTGGCCTGCAGCCTGCGCTGAGGCATCGCGCGGTGGCGCCTGCTCGCCCGCCCCGTCGTCCTCCAGCGCGAACAACTCGCGCACTAGCTGCAGCGAGGCGTGGCCGCGGGCGGCGGAGAGGCTGCGCAGGCGGATCGTAGGCTCGTGCAGGATGCGGTTGGCGATCGAGCGCGCGAGCGCCTCGACGCGGACGAGGTCGCGCGGGGACGCCGACTCCCAGCGGCCGTCGTTCTCGGCGAGGACCTGCGCGACCACCGCATCGCCCTGTTCGCGCAGCGCGGAGATCGTCGGCAGCGCGTCGAGCTGGCCGAGCCAGCCAGCGAAACGCTGGATCTCCTCCTCGACGATCCGCTCCGCGCGCGGGACCTCCGAGGCGCGCGTGTCGAGGTTGCGCGCCACCACCCGCTGCAGGTCGTCGATGTCGTACAGCGTCACCCCCTCCAGCGTCGCGCAGCGCGCGTCGATGTCGCGCGGCACGGCGATGTCGATCAACAGCAGCGGCCGGCCGTCACGCTGCGCCACCACCTGCGCCAGCTCGTCGCGGCCGACGATCGGGTGGGGGGAGGAAGTGGAGGAGACGACGATGTCGGCCAGCGCCAGCTGCTCGGGCAGATGGTCGAGCCCGACCACCGCGCCGCCGAAGCGCTGGGCGAGGCTGCGCGCGCGGTCGGCATGGCGGTTGGCGACGAAGATCGTGCCGGCGCCGTGGTCGGCCAGCGCCTGCGCGGTCAGCTCGCTGGTTTCGCCGGCGCCGAGGATCATCACGTGGCGCTCCTGGAGCTCCCCCAGCAGCTCGACGGCGAGCCCGACGGCAGCGGAGGGGACACTGACGTGCGCGGCGCCGATCTCGGTCTCACTGCGCACCCGCTTGCCCGCTGTGAGCGCCGCGTTCCATAGGCGGTTGGAGAGCGGGCCGGTGCAGCCGGCCGCGAGCGCCGCCTCGAACGCGCGCTTGACCTGTCCCTGGATCTCGGCCTCGCCGACGATCATCGATTCAAGGCCCGCCGTCACCCGGTAAAGGTGGCGCGCCGCGTCGCAGTTGCGCGGCGAGTAGATCTCCTGTGCCAGCTCCGTCGGGCGGATCGCGGCGTGGTGGGCCAACATCCCCAGCGCGTCGCTCTCGGCGCGCACCGGGTCGCTCACCACCAGGTACAGCTCGGTGCGGTTGCAGGTGGACAGCACCACCGCCTCGCGCACCTCGCCGGTGTCGATCAGCTCGCCCGCGAGGCGCACCGCCCCCGGCTCGGTAAACGCCAAGCGCTCGCGCAGGGCGACCGGCGCGGTCTTGTGCGAGATGCCGAGCGCCAGCAGCTCGCTCATACGGCGGTCGTCTCCGCGTGCAGGGGATCATGCGCAGCCGGGTGATCGCGATCGGCCCGCGCGGGGCCGGTGGGAGCCTCGGGCGCGCGATCGGCCAGCTCCAGCAGCTCGCCCAGCTGGCGCTCGATGCGGCTGAGGCGGATCGCCATGATCGCCACATAGATCAGCACCAGCGCAAACAGCACGATGTACGCCGCCGCCACATACTTGCCGGCGGTATGCAGCGGCAGCGCCGGCAGCTCGGCGAGCACCCCGCTCACGCGCGCGACCCTTCGATCGGCCGCGCGGTGGGGGCGGTGGAAGTTTGGAAGCCGGGCGTGGCGCGCTGCAAAGGCTCGTGCGAGGGGGCGGCGCTGCGCGGCCGGCGCACCGGTGTGTCGACCTCCTCAGTCAGCCGCCGGCGCAGCGCGCGCAGCTGCATGCGGGCGTGCTTGGCGGTGAGCTCGTACTTGCAGAGCGTGGCGAACAGCAGCGCCATCGCCAGCAGCGACACCAGCAGCGTGAGCGCCATCGAGCCGGGCAGGTTGGAGGTGGAGGAGAAGACGCGCGGGTGCACGTAGGCGGTGGCCATGTTGACGGCGAGGTAGTTGAGCGGCACGAACGCGCCCGCGGTGATCGCGAACACCGAGGCGTAGCGCGCTTGGCGCTCGGGGTCTTCGATCGCGAAGCGCAGCGGCTGGTAGGTGGCGTACAGCAGGAAGATGATCAGAAACGACACCAGCGTGGGCTCGCTCCACACCCACCAGTGCCCCCACGAGCCCTTCGCCCAGATCGAGCCGGTGATCAAGGTGCCGACGGCGAAGATCAGGCTCATGTGGATCACCACGTAGGAGCGCATGTCCCAGCGTGGGTCGCGCGTGCGCAGATGCTGGATCGCAAGCAGGCTGCCGAGCACGAAGCCGCACAGCGCGACGATCGCGAAGGGGACGTGGATGTAGAAGATCTTCTGCAGGAAGCCCTGTTCGGCTTCCAGCGGCGCGTAGAAGAACACCAGCGCGAGCGCGAGCGCCATCGCGGCGACGGTGGCGATGCTCAGCGCGCGCAGGCCGCGGCTGTAAAGCGGGCGACGGGCACGGGCACCAGCCGATGGGCGCGCCGAGACGGAGGGGCTGGCGGTGGCTATGACCGCTCTCCCTTGGTGGCTGGAGATTGAAGAAATGACATGTCAGAAATCGGCTACTGGGGGCGGTCGGGAGGGGGGCCGCCCCCCTCCCGCTACTCAGTCCTCCAGAAGGAAGTCGAACACGGCGTAGGCGATCAGCCCGAAAATCAGATCATAGAGCGCGAGCGCCAGCGGCCAGCGGATTGGAATCCCACCCCCCCCGCTCTGGTGGCTCAAAACCAGCAGCGGCGCCGACGCCCGCGCGCCCCCGATCACCACTGGCACAAGCAGCGGCAGCGCCAGCAGCGGCCCGAGGAGATCGCGCGCGCGGGTGCGCACCGCCAGCGCCGCCACCAGCGTGCCGATCAGCGCGACGCCCAGGTCGCCCAGCAGCAGCACGCCGGGCAGGTCGGGCAGCGCCGGGCCGAGCGAGGGTTCGAGCAGCAGCAGCGCGAACGCCGGCACCGCCACCAGCTCGAGTGCCACCAGGTAGGCGAACAGCGCGAGCGCCTTCGCCGCCAGCAGCGCGGAGCGGTCGACGGGGGCCAGCAGGAAGCCGTCGAAGCCGCCCTCCTCGGCGTCGGCGACAAACAGCCGGTTGACGCCGAGCATCGCCGCCAGCAGCAGCGTCACCCACAGGATCCCCGCGGCCTCGTCGCCGTTGACGCCGGTCTTATTCAGCGCGAAGTGGAAGATCACGAACACCGTCACCGCGAACAGCGACATGCCCGGCACCGACTCCAGCGTGCGCAGCTCCACCAGCAGCTCCTTGCGCAGCAGTGCCGCCACGGTACGCCAGAAGCCGGGCGCGCGGACGCCGCGGATCGGCGCGGGGTCCCGCCCGGCGCCGCCGGCCTGCCCGCCCGTGTCGTGTGACTGCACGCGAGCCGCGGGAGGCTGCCCGGCGGCGTGTCTGGTGACGGCGCTCACCGGTACAGCTCCTCGATCGCGTGCGGGCCAACCTCGGCTGGGCCGGCGAGCAGCGCCGGGCGCCCGGCGCGCAGGCCGAGCACGAGGTCGGCGCCGGCGAGGTCGGCCTGCGGGTCGTGGCTGCACACCACGCGCGTGCGGCCGCAAGAGGGGCCGATCAGCGGTTCGACCAGGTGAGCGCCGGCCGGGTCGAGGTTGGCGCGCGGCTCGTCCAGCAGCAGCAGTTCGGGGTCGTGCAGCACCGCGCGCGCGATCGCCACGCGCTGCACCATCCCGCGCGAGAGCGTGCGCACCTGCTCATCGGCGCGGGCGGCCATCCCGACCGCGTCGAGCAGCTCCTCCACCCGCGCGAAGTCGACACAGTGCAGGCGGGCGTGGTAGCCCAGGTTCTCGCGGGCGGACAGCTCGCGGTAGAGCAGCGGCTCGTGGCCGAGCAGGCCGACGCGGCCGCGCACCGCCCACGACTCGCCCGGCAGCGCGCTGCCCAGCACGCGCGCCGCGCCCGCGTGGGGACGCAGGAGCGTGGCGAGCACGCGCAGCAGCGTGGTCTTGCCGGCACCGTTGGGGCCGAGCACGACGAGGGTCTGGCCCTCCTGCAACGTCAACGACACCCCCCCGAGCGCCTCGCGTTCGCCGTAGCGGCGCGTGAGACCCTCGATCTCGAGCGCCATCCGGCGCCGCGGCTCCCGCACGCCATCAGTTCGATGGCCGGCGCCGGATTGGGGCTCGGCGGCAAGCTCGCGCGCGCGCAAACGCCCGCTGCCCTCAGGCGCCGGCGGCCTGTAGCGAATGCGCGCGCTGCGAGCGCGCGATCAACTCGCGCACCCCATGCTCCTCGCCGGCGCGCAGCAGCGCGATCGGGTCGGGGTCGCCGCCCACGATCCCCTCGAAGAAGTCGCGCCGCTCGGCGTAGGTGGGGAGCGTGTCCTTGGCCCAGCCGCGCACCTCGTTGAGCAGCACCGCGAGGCGCGCGTACTCCTCGCCGAACAGCGCCGCGATCTCGTGCTTCATCCGCTTGGCGAGGGCGGGCGAGGCGCCGGCGGTGGAGATCGCGATCGCCACCGGGCCGGTGCGCACGAGCGCGGGCAGGATGAAGTTGCACAGCGGCGGCACATCGACGACGTTGACGAGCATCGCGCGCCGCTCGGCGTCTTCCCACACGCGGATGTTGACCTCCGTGTCATCGGTGGCGGCGATCGCCAGGAACACTCCCTCCAGGTCGCCGGCGCCGGCGTACTCGCGTTGCTCCCAGCGGATCGACCCCTCGCCCGCCAGCTCCCGCAGCTGCGGCATCGCGCGCGGCGCGATCAGCGTCACCGCGCCAGAACAT
>DATMMB010000027.1:0-5260 GCA_035569895.1 Solirubrobacteraceae bacterium
CAGCGATGAGCCGTCCGGCGCCCAGGAGATCTGCCGGCCCAGTTCCCAGCCGGGGTGCGAGGTGCAGCTGGGCGCGAGCACGTACGGCCCCACGGTCGCAAAGCACAGCTGCGAGGAGCCGCCGTGGTCTTCGATGTAGGAGAGGATGTTGGCCTTCGTGGTCGGCGCGAACGCGGGGTCGTGCGCTGCGGCTTCGGTCCCCGTGAGCGTCACCGGCTGGGCGCCCTGCTTGCCGGCGTTCAGCAGCTCCAGGCCGTTGGCCTGGCGATAGACGAGGTGCGTGCCGTCGGGGCTCCATGCGGGCTCCTGCTGGCCCTCGGTGGCGGGCGGCACCTTCACCGTCGGCTTGCCGTTCGCGCCGTTGACCACCTGCACCGCCGTGGCGGTGTTGTAGGCGAGGTCGGGGAAGCCGGCGGAGACGAGCACCGCGACCTTCGTGCCGGTCTTCACCTGCGTGCCCGCCGAGGGCGAGGAGCCGATCAGCGCGCCGCGCGGGCTGGAGGAGAGCTTTTCGGAGGTGCTGGGCACGAGCCCCAGCTGCGAGAGCTGCGCGGCCGCCGCCGTGGGCGTGCCCGTGAGCTTGGGAATCGTCACCTTCCCGCCCTTCGCGGCTGCGGCGGCCGCCGCAGCTGCCGCGGCCCCCGCCCCCGCGCCACCGGCGGCCGCGGCCGCGCTCTTGGCGACAGCTTTGCTCGGCGGCTTCAGGAAGACCGCGACGGGTGTGCCGGCGGGCACCACTTCATTGGCGGGCGGAATCTGCGAGGCGATCGTGCCGGTCGGGTTCACCGGCTGCGGGGAGATCGCGCCCAGCGCCACGCCGGCGGTGCGCAGCGCCCCCGCGGCGGTCACCGGCGTGAGACCGATCACCGAGGGCACCGTGTCCTTGCCGGTGCCGGTTGCCACCTCGATCGAGACGAGCGAGCCCTTCTTGACATGCTTGCCGGCGGCCGGCGACTGTTCGAGGATCGTCCCCGGCGGCACTTCGGGCTTGACCACCTGGCCGACCTGAGGGGAGAGCTTCAGCCCCGCTTCGCCCAGCAGCTTCTGCGCGGCGAACACGCTTGTCGCCTTCTTCAGGTTCGGCACCGTCGTCTGCTTGGGCAGCAGCAACAGCAGCGCCACGACCGCCACCGCCGCGAGCGGCACCACCACCGCAAGCCACCACGGCAGCCACGCGCGCTGGCGGTACACCCCCGGGCGGACGGCCTGCTGTTGGGCGAGGCGGGGCTCGCCGCCGGAGGCGGGCGTCTCCCGGCCGGAGCCGAGCGGGGTGGCGCTCGCCTGGATGCGCCGCTCGTGCGGGCGTCCCAGCCACAGCTGGCGCGGCGGGAACACCGTGAACGGCGCCTCGATCGCCTCGCCCGGCTGCACCACGATCGAGGGCTCGGCGAAGCGGAAGAGGCATTCGCCGTCGGCGTCCTCCGCGGCGAGCAGCACCTCCGCGGGGGCGTTGGCGCGGTTGCGCACGGTCAGCGCGAAGCGCGCTTTCAGCCGCCCGGAGGCCCGCTCGGGCCGCAGCTCGCTCGCCACGTCCTGGTAGGGCCCGATCGTCAGCGTGGCGGGCGCGCGGGCGACCTCGGCGCCGTACGCGCGCGAGGTCGCCGTCACCTCCAGCTGCCACGGCCGCGCGAGCGCCTGCGGGATGCGCGGCGGGTGCAGGATGATCTGCACCTCCTGCTCGTAGGTGCCCCCCGCCCCGTAGGGGACGAGGTAGGCGGTGGGCGGCGTCACCGTCCACCACCCCTGCGGCAGCCCCGCCACGGCGAGGTCGTAGTTGTCGACGATCGCGCCCTGGTTGCGGATCAGCCCGAGGATCGTGACGCGCCCGCCCGGGTCGACGCTCACCTGCACCGGCCCCTCCGCGGCGCCTTCGTCCTCGGGTCGGCGCAACAGCAGCGAGGCCACGCCCGGCGGGGGCGGGCCGGCGGCGGGCGCCACGCTCGCGCCGGCGGGGGGCGGCGCGGCGGCGCCCATGCCGCGGGCGCCCGGCGATGGTGTCGAGGCGGGCGCCGCGGCGACGCTGGAGGGCGCGAGGGTGAGGTTGGGATCTCCCGCATCCCCCTTCCCTCCTCCCCCGGCCGCGGTCCCCCCGCCCGGCCGCGTCCCCGGGGAGGTGGCCGGCTTGACGGAGGAGACGAATGCGGTCGGCTCCCACCGCAGATACTCGCCGCAGGCGCAGAAGTCGGTGTCGTCCGCGTTCTCGCGCCCGCAGCTCTGACAGATCCTCACGGCCGAGCCTCCCAGCTCGACGCACGGGCGACGGGCCTACCGCGGCGCGTGTGTTCATCAAAAACCTGGCGGGTGTGTGCAATCGCGCACGCCCTCCAAAAAGAGAATGCACACACGCGCCGCGCCCCCGGCGAGGCGACCGTCACGGGCCCTCCTCCTTCGGCCGCGCTTTCGGCGCCTTCACACGCAGGCGAAACGCGGTATGCGCCGGCTTGGAGCGCTCGATCAGGCGCGCGATCGCCGCCTGCGTCGCCTCCGGCACGGAGCGCTCGCAGTAGACGACGAACGAAGCGGCGTCCGACCGCGAGGCGCCGTCTCCCGGCTCCCCGCGCGCGGTCGACCACGTCACGCCGCCGCCGTCCTCGACGCGGAAGGGCACGCCGGGGAAGGCGAGCGCGAGCGCCTGCTCCAAGCCCGCGCGCGTGCCGCGCCGGCGCAGCAGCTCCGCGGCGCCCAGCACCAGCTCGCGGCGGTCCTCGCCGCGGCGCGCCTCGTCGTGTTCGAGGCCCAGCCACGCGCCCAGCAGCTCCACGATGTCCGGCGGGGAGTGGCGCGGGTCGAAGTGCGCGGGGAGGTTGTCCAGCAGCGCCACGATCGGGTCGAGCACGTGCTCCAGTGCGCCGACGAAGCGCATCCCGAAGTCCCCCTCGCGGTACACCGCGGGCAGGCTCTCGCGCAGGTGCGCGCGCGCGGAGGCCGGCTGCGGCGGCGGGTCCTCGCCGACGACCCGCCGCAGCTGGATCGTGCCGAAGCCGACGCCGGCGAATGTCGGGGAGGATGCGACTCCTCCTCCATTGCGCGCGCCATCCGCGGGCTGGTCCGTCGAGGTGCCGTCGTCGTCGGCCATCGCCCTATTAAACCTCTCCCCGCTGTTGGATCGAAGCCGCTCGCCCGCGGGCGGACACGCGCCGCCCGCGCCATGCGCGCGCGAGCGGCGCCCGCAAGCTCACTCCTCCCCGTGCGAGGCCCGCACGACGTGCGTGCCGGAGGCGATCAGCTCGTCGGGCTCCAAGGGCAGGTGGCCGCCGAGCGGTTTGGATGCCTGCTCGCCGGTCAGCAGGTCGACCTCGTAGAGCCGCAGGATCTTGACGAACTGCACGCCGTCGATGGCGTGCACCACGCCGAACAGCTCGCCCTGGTTGAGCGCGCGCCCGAACGGCCAGCCCTCGCCGGGGCCGTGCGGGGAGCCGCCGATCAGCGGGTTCAGATAGGTGTAGAGCGCGTGCTCCACGTCCCGCTCCACGCGGTCCGCGTCCGCGAGCGGGGAGACCTGCAGGTTGACGACCACCGCGACCGCCTTGAAGCGCACCGGCAGCAGCTCCACGGTGGTGCCGATCAGGCGTCGCTCGTCCAGGTAGCCGGCGATCTCCCCCATCAGCTCCTCGCTGGGCGTCAGCTCCTCGACCATCAGGCGCCGGTCGGCGGGGTCCACGCGCGCCAGCACGTGCACGCGTACCGCGCCGGCGCCGGCGGGGGGCACGCACACCGCGCGCGCCGCCTGCGGGGAGGCGTGCACCGCGAGCAGCTCGAAATCCTCGGCGGTCACCGCACGGTAGCGCGAGCGGATCTCGAGCGCCGCCCGCGCACGCGCCGCGTCGAGCGTCTCCGCGTCCACCCCGCCGAGCGCGGCGCGCGGGTTGGTGACCGAGGCCACCGAGGGGATCGCGGTCTTGAGCACGGCGAGCGTGCCCGCGGCCACGTTGCCGGCGCGCCCGCCGCCGTGGCGGTAGCGGGAGAAACGCAGCGCGGAGTCCCTCGGCGGCATCGCCCCGTACTGGCGCCAGCCGCCGTCGGGCTGGCGGATAGCGGGCCCCAGCTCGACCTCGCCGCGGGCGGCGTCGAGCACAAAGTGGCGCTCACGCGGACCCGACTCCGCGAAGGACTCGCGCGGCTCCCACGCGCGCCAGGTCTCCGTGCCCGGCTCGCGCACTTCCAGCGCCTCCCCCGCCGCGAGCGCCAGCACCGGCCGGTGGCGCAGCCGCAATGTCGAGCCGGGGGTGCCGTCGCTGACGCCGAGCGGCTCGCGCAGCTCGCTGGCGGCGTGCACCGCTCCCAGCACCGCGCCGACGGGCGCGGCGCTGATCTCGTACACCTCCGGCGGGTGCGAGTAGGTGACGCCGGCCGCCCCCGAGCGCGTGCGGTCGTGCAGGCGGCAGCGCAGCCAGTGCAGCCGCTGCCCCGCGAGCGCGTGGATCGCCGACTGCCGCGGCAGCTCCAGCGTCACCGTGCCGGAGCCGAAGTTGAAGCCGCCGGTGAGGTCCTCCAGCACCGTCGCCTCCAGCCAGCCGCCCTCGGACCCCGAGACCTCCCAGCGCAGCGGCGGGTCCTCGGGGTCCACGCCGGCGCCGCGCGCGTGCGAGCAGTCGAGCTCGACCTGCATCACCAAGCGCCCGATCGGGTGCGCGAAGCCCAGCAGCAGCGCGTCGCCCACCTGCGGCGGGGAGGCGAACGGCAGGCGGTCGGCGCCGGTCGGCTTGGCGCGGCCGTGGGCGACGCCGACGTCCTTGGCGGCGCCCCCGCGCAGCACCGCGTACGCGGCGGGCCGCTGCGGCTCGATCGCGATGCCCTCCGTCACCTGGAAGACGATCGCCGGCTCGTCGGTGGTGCGCACCGTGCCCACCTCCGTGTCCACCGCGGGGATTTCCACGCGCTCCTCCACCGGGCCCGCGAGCATGAAGCGCAGCTCCGTGCGCGCCGCCGCGGGCGGCTCCAGGCGCACGCCGAGCAGCTCCAGCAGCGCCACGTGCAGCTTGTCGGGGATCCGGTTGACGCGGTAGAGCAGCACGTCGGTCATCCACGCGAACAGCTCGATCAGCGTGATGCCGGGGTCGGAGACGTTGTGCTCGGTCCACTCCGGGCACGCCAGCGCGATCCGCGTGCGCGCCTCGGAGACGAGATCCTGGAAGCCGCGGTCGTCGAGCACGATCTCGGGGAGGCTCATCGGGCTACCTCCGCGCGCCGCACGCCCGGCACACCTCGCGCCGCCCTCGAGTGTGTCTGTGCGGCGGACCTCACGCGTGCTCCTCCGCGG
>DATMMB010000028.1:0-8999 GCA_035569895.1 Solirubrobacteraceae bacterium
GGCGGGCGGGGGCGCCGTCGCACGTGCGCCGGGCGCGTCCTCCGTGGGGCCACCGCGGGTGGCCGCTCGTCTGTGACCCGCGCCACGAGCCCTCTGCGCCGGCTGTGGCTCGGGCAGGTGCGCGCGATCGCCCGCCGCCGCTCGGTGATCCTCGGCTATCACGGCGTCGCCCGCGCGTCGCGCCGACACGACCTGAGCATGCTGCTCGTCAGCCCCACCCGCTTCCGCGCGCAGATCGAGCTGCTGCTGGACGCGGGCTTCCGCTTCACGACCGTAGCCCAGCTGGCGGAGCTCGCAAACGGGCACGAGCCGCCGCCCGGGTATGCGGCGATCTCCTTCGATGACGGCATGCGCAACAACCTCACGGTCGCGCAGCCGATCCTGCGGAGCTACGGCATCGCTGCCACCGTCTACGTGACGATCGGGTTCATCAGCGCCACCAGCCCGTGGGTGGGGGCGCGCGGCGACAATCGCATGCTCAGCGAGCCCGAGCTGCGCGAGCTCGCCGGCGCGGGCTGGGAGCTGGGGGCCCACACGCTAACCCACCCCGACCTCTCCCGGCTCGACTACCGCTCCTGCCGCCGCGAGATCGAGGCCAGCCGCGAAGCGCTGGAACAGATCGGCGGCGTTCCCGTCCGCACCTTCGCATATCCCTTTGGCCACCGCGGCCCCGCCGCGGTGGCCGCAGCACGCGACAGCGGATTGATCGCGGCGGTCGCCACCGGGCGCGGCAGCTGGAATCCCTATGAGTTGCAACGCGCGATGATCGGCGCGATCGACCCCACGCCGGTGGTTGTGCTCAAGCTCGCCGATCGCTACGAGCCGCTGCTGGAGCTCTGGCCGGTGGACGCGCTGCGGCGGGCGAGTAAGCGGGCGCGGGCACGGGCACGCGCTCACCCGCAGAGATAGCGTCCGTGGCGAATGCCGAAGCCAAGCGACGAGATGACGCCGAGGAGCGCGCTCCTCACCAACGCCGAGGAGCGCTCGATGCTGGCCGCCTGCCGCAGCCTGCACGCCGCCGGCTGGACGGTGGGCGCAGCCGCGGGCGGGACGCCGGCGCCCACACACTGGTCGCGCGCCTGCAGCCGGCGGCTGCGCGTGGTCGATCCGAGCGTGGACGCCGACGCCTTCGTCGAGCAGCTGCGCGTCGAGCTCACCCGCCACCGCTACGCCGCGCTCGTGCCCGGCAGCGACGGCGCGCTGCTGGCGATCTCCGAGCGACGCGAGCGCCTCGCGCCGCTCGCCGCGCTCGGCCTGCCTGCGCACGCGGTCGTGACGCGCGTGCTGCGACGCGAGTCGCTCGCCGAGGCGGCCACCAACACCGCACTGAGCCCACTCATCTCGATCCGCTGCGCCAACACCGGTGAGGCATTGCGCGCCGGTCGCGAGCTGGGACTCCCAGTGGCGCTCAAGTCGACCCACGCCGCGCTCGCGCGCGACGGCGTCGCGTGGGGCACGCCGAAGGGACGGATTGCGTACACCGAGGCGCAGCTGCTGACGCACGCCGACGATTTCCTGGCGCACGGGGACGATTCCCTGCCGCGGGGTGACGACTTCCCGACGCACGCCGGCGATGCCCCAGGGCAGGGCGACGACTTCCCGACGCACGCCGACGATTCCCCAGGGCAGAGCGACGACTTCCCGACGCACGCCGATGATTTCCCAGGGCAGGGCGACGGCCCCCGCGGGAGCCTGCTCGTCCAGCCGCTCGTGCCCGGCGAGCCGATCTCCTTCGGCGGCGTCCGCGCCGGGGGCAAACTGTTGGGCGTGGCGGTGTCGCGCTACCTGCGGATGTGGCCCCCCTCCGGTGGAAGCGTCGCGTTCGGGCAGACGATCGCCGTCCCCCCCGAGCTGGAGGAGATGGTTGAGCGCCTGCTCGACGCGCTCGCGTGGGAGGGCATCTTCGAGATCGAGCTGATCCGTGCCGGGCGGCCGGGCGCGCGGCGATGGGTGCCGATCGATCTCAACCCCCGCCCCTACGGCTCGTTGGCGTTGGCCACCGCGGCCGGGGCTCCGCTGACGGCGCTCTGGTGCGAATGGCTGCGCGGACGCGGCGCGCGCTCCTTCCCGTCCGCGCCCCTTCGCGCCCGGCCGGGCGTGCGCTACCGCTGGGAGGATGCCGAGCTGCGCTATATGGCGTGGCAGCTGCGCCACGGCCATCCGCGCGCCGCGCTCGCGCCCCTGCGCCCTCGACGCGCGGTCATGCACGCGCACTTCGAGCGGTCCGACCCGCTGCCGCTGTTGGCCCGCGGTATCTACCTGGGCAAACGGATGCTGCGGCGCCCGTGAGGCCAATCGTGCTCGTCCACCAGCCGGTCGACGGCGGCGTCGGCAGGCATGTCGCCGACCTCGCCCGGGGGCTCACCGAGCGTGGTCACGAGGTCGTGCTCTGCGGGCCCGCCGCGCCCGACGCGCTCCCCGCGCTGCCGGACGGCGCAAGCCACGTGCGAATGGAGCTCGATCGGGCGATCTCCCCCCGCGCCGATCTGGCCGCGGTCGGCTCGCTCGCCGCGCTCGTGCGCCGCCTCGCCCCGGCCGTGGTCCACGCGCACAGCTCGAAGGCCGGCGCGGTGGCGCGTCTGGGACATAGCCTGCAGCCGCGCGTGCCGGTGCTCTACACGCCGCACGGATATGCCTTCGCCGGCTTCTTTTCGAGTGCGGCGCAGCGCCGCGCCTACCGCGAGATCGAGCGTCTGCTCGCGCCGCTTGCCACCCGCGTGGTGTGCGTATGCGCCGCCGAGGCCCGACTGGCGGCGACGGTGGGCCCCCGCCGGCGCGTGCGGGTCGTCCACAACGGGGTGGAGCCTGCCGGCGAGGGCCCGATCGACCCACGCATGCGCGCGCTCGGCGAGCGGGGGCCGGTGGTGTGCGCGCTGACGCAGCTGCGCGCCGGGAAGGGAATCGAGACGTTGATCGACGCCACTCCCGCGCTCCTCGCGCGTCATCCGCGTGCGCAGGTCGCGATCTGGGGCGACGGCCCCGAGCTCGCCTCGCTGCGCGCCCGCGCCTGCACGGCGGGCGTCGCGCACGCCGTGCACTTCCCCGGATCGTGCGAGCACCCGCCGGCGGTGCTGCGCGGAGTAGAGGTGTTCGTGCATCCGTCGCTAGCCGAGGCCTTCCCGTACGTGATCCTCGAAGCGATGGCCGCCAGCCGGGCGATCGCCGCCAGCGATGTCGGCGGGATCGGCGAGGCGCTGGGCGGCGGCGAGTGCGGCGTGCTGCTCCCCCCCGGCGACGCGCGCAGCCTCGCCAATGCGGTGAATGGCCTGCTGGAAGACCCCAGCCGCCGCGCGCAGCTCGGCGCGGCGGCGCAGCGGCGCATCCGGCAGCGCTTCAGCCGCGCGGCCATGCTCGACCGCCTGATGGATGTCTACAGTGAGGTGTCTGATTGACCGATACCGGTCGAGCACGCTCCCCTTGCCCCGCGCCGCGCGAGCCCACCGCCGGCCGTAGGCGCCGATCCCGTTGAAGGCCGTATGCAATTCCGCGACTTCCTGAGCATCCTGTGGCGGCGCCGCCTGGTGGTGGCGGTGGTCTTCGCCGTCTGCGTGGTGGCGGCTGCGGCGTACGCCTACTCGAAGCCCAAGCGCTACGAATCGACAGCGACGATCGCCTTCACCCCCAACCCCAGCAAGGGCCAGGCGTTCCTGCCCTCGGAAAACCTCTCGGCACTGCTCTCCACCTACGCGGAAGTGGCGAAGTCCAGCGAGACGCGCAAGGCCGCCGAGGCGCTGCTCGGTCGTCCCGTGCCCGGCAGCCTCAGCACCTCGACGGGGGCGGGGAGCGGCATCCTCCAGATCAGTGACACGGACACGAGCCCCACCGGCGCCGCCGAAGGCGCAAGCGCGATCTCCCGCGCCTTTGTCCGCTCGATCGAAGGCAACGGCCTGCTCGTGCCAACGATCGTCGATCCGCCCGTCGCCTCGTTCACGCCGCTGCAGCCGCGCCCGCCGCTGATCATCTCGCTGGCGGCGGTGCTGGGGCTGATCGCGGGGGTGCTGCTCGCCCTGGTGCTCGACAACCTGCGCCACACCGCCGAGGACCCGGCGGAGCTGACGGAGCTGACGGGCCTGCCCGTGATCGGCCGCTTTCCCCGGGAGCGCACGCTGGCGCGCGGCGAGTCCCAGCTCGTGTGGGACTCCCCCCAGCTGGCGCTCGCCCAGGAGGCGTTTCGTGCGCTGCGCGCCAACGTCGAGCTGCTGGTCGAAGAGCGGCCCAGCGCAATCCAGATCACGAGCGCGGGCGCCGGCCACGGGAAGTCGACGATAACCGCCAACCTGGGGATCGCGCTCGGCCAGATCGGGATCGCCACCACGATCGTCGACGCCGACCTGCGCAATCCCCGCCAGCATCAGATCTTCAAGCTGCGCAACGACATAGGGCTCACGACGGCGCTACTGCTGCCCGACAGCGACGTCGCTGCGCAGGAGACCGCCTACGAAGGACTCTCGGTGCTGACGAGCGGCCCGATACCCGCCAACGCGCCGGAGATGCTGCACGTGCGCTTTCGCCCGGTGCTGCGCTCGCTGCGCGAGCAGGGCGGCATCGTGCTGATCGACTCCCCGCCAGTGTTGCCGGTCAGCGACGCGCGCCTGATCGCGCACGACGCCGACGCGGTGCTGTTCGTCGTCGCCGCCAACACCACCCAGACCTCAGCCGTCGCGTCCGCCGTCGAAAAGCTGCGCTTCGCCCACGCCAACCTGATCGGTGTCGTGCTCAACTTCGCCGAGCGCGACCGCGACAGCGACGCCGGCTACAGCTACGGCAGCTACACGTCGGGACGCAGGCCGGGACACGTCCCGGCGGGCTGAGGCAATGGGCACAGCCGTTCTCCGGCGCGAGCCTTTGGCGCTGGGCGCCGCCGCATCGGTCGGTTTGGCCGTGGGGCTGTTGGCGGCGTGGAATCCGCTCGCGGCCGTCGTCGCGCTGGTTGGGATCGTCGCCGTCGTGGTGGTCATCACTCGCGCGGAGCTCGTGCTGCTGGTGATGATCGCGGCGCTGCCGTGGGAGAACAAGCTTCACTATCCCAGCGCGACGCTGTCGACCGTCAAGGGGATCGGCGCGCTCGTGCTGGTCGCCTACCTGCTGCGGCTGGTCGGCGATCGCCGCACCACGATCCGCCTGCCGCCGCTGCTGGGGATCGTCGCGCTGTTCGGCGTGTGGGTCGGGCTCTCGATGGTGGTGGCGCCGGAACCGCTGCAGAGCGTGCAGGAGATGGTCCGTTGGATCCTGTTCTTCGCCTTCTTCTTCCTGATTGTCCAGCTGGTCGACGGGCGCCCGGAGATCCGCCGTGCGCTGCGCTGGTTCACCACCTCAGTCGCCGCCGCGGCGCTGTATGGGCTGTGGCAGTTCGTGGTGGGGCACAGCTCCTATCGCGTCGACGGCCCGCTCGAAGACCCCAACGACTTCGCCTATCTGCTCGCCTGCACGCTGCCGATCGCCGTCTACCTGATGAGCGCCGACCGGCGACGCCGGCCGCTGTGGGGGGCGTGCTTCGTCGTGATCGCGGCGGCGATGCTCGCCACCTTCTCGCGCGGCGCGCTCGTCGGCCTCGGCGCGGTGCTGCTGTGGGGCGCCGCCACACGCCGCATCCCGCTGTGGGTGCTCGCCTCGGGACTGGTGAGCGCGCTGGTGGTAGTGGCGTTCGCGTTCACCGTCTGGCGACCGCTGCTCGACATCGCGCTGCACGAGAAGACCCACATCGCGCAGAGCAACACCGAATCGCGGGAGGCGTTCTGGACCGCCGCGCTGCAGCTCACCGCGGGGCGCCCGCTGACGGGGGTCGGCCCCGGGCGCTACCCCAAGGAAGCGGCACCGCTGCTACGCAACGACCCGATCGCGCTGAAGGAACCGATCACCCACAACACCTACCTGCAGATCGTCTCCGAGAGCGGCATCCCGGCGCTGCTGCTGTTCCTCGCCTACCTCCTCGGCGTCTGGCTGCTGCTGCGAGCGGCGCAGCGACGCGCCGCACGCGATCACGATCGCGACGAGCGACGGCTGGCGACGGCGCTGCAGGCTTCGCTGATCATCGCGATCGTCTCGGGCACGTTCCTGAGCGAGCAGCTGGCGGCCCCCTTCTGGCTGCTTGGCGGCCTCGCGGTGGTGCTCGCGCGCGACGCCGGTGGCGCCCGGCAGCTGCTCGCCGGCATGCGGCGAGGCGAGGCTGCGCCCACCGCGCCGCCGCCATGAAGATCGTGCTTGCCACCTCGATCGAGCGCGGGGGGCCGATCGAGCAGGCGTTGCTGTTGTCGAAAGGACTGGCGCGCAGAGGCAAGTCGGTGCTGGTGACGTGCGCCACGCGGGAGCTGGCGGAACGCTTTGCCGTCGACGGCGTTCGCGCGGAGGTCGTGCCGCTGCGCCACCAGGCCGACGCGGTCGACGCCGCGCGCCTGTGGAGGCTTGCGCGCGGCGTCGACGTCGTGCACGCGCACGACCGCCGCGCCGGGCTGTGGACGCGGATCGGCCCCCGCCCGCGGCGGGGGGGCGTGCGCGTGTACACGGTCCACGGCCTTCCTGAGCCCTACCATCCCCCCCCCGTCGGGCAGGCACAACCGGGGTTGCGCGCCCGGCTGCTCTATCGCCAGCTCGACGCGCGGCTGTCGGCACGCGCCGACGCGGTAGTCGTGCCCTCGCATGCCGTCGCCGAGCAGCTGGTGGCACGGCTGGGCTACCCGGCCGCGCGGCTATGCGTGATCCCCAACGGCATCGAGCCGCCGCCGTTCGTCCCCGGGGAAGGCGCGCTGATCGGAACGCTGTCGCTGCTGGAGCCAGTCAAGGGCATCGACGTGTTCCTGCGCGCGGCCTCGCTGCTGGCCGCCCGCCACCCCGACTGGCGCTTTGTGACGTTCGGCGCCGGATCGCAGACGCTGCGGCTGGCCGCCCTCGCGCGCGAGCTCGGGCTCGGCGAGCGCCTCTCGCAGCCGGGCTTCCTCGCCGCCCCCGAGGCTTTGCAGCAACTGCGCGTCTATGTACTGTGCTCCTATTCCGAGAATGCACCCCTGGCGCTGCTGGAAGCGATGGCAAGCGGTGTGCCGGCGGTCGCGAGCGCGGTGGGCGGCGTCCCCGAGATCGCCGACGAGAGCGTGGCGCGGATGATCCCGGCGGGCGACCACGAGGCGCTGGCGAGCGCGATCGAGCGTGCCTGTACGGATGCCTCCGGCACGCGGGAGCGGGTGCGCGGCGCCCGCGCGCGCGTGGAGCGGTGCTTCACCGCCGAGCGCAATGCCCGGGCGATCGCCGAGCTCTACGAAGCTCTGCTGAGGCGGCGCGCGCGATGAGAGTCCTGCTGGCCAGCCCAAGCATGAGGATCGGGGGCGCCGAGCGGATCGTGACGATGCTCGCCGCGGGGCTCGTGGAGCGCGGTCACGAGGTCATCCTGGTGGCGCCCGCGGGCGAACGCGACGAAGACCTGCGCGGTGTGCCGCACGTCCGCCTGCGGGTCGACGAACGCGGCCGCACGGCGCTCGGCGCGCTGCGCGCCGCGGGGCGCCTCGCCCGCATCCTCGGTCGACTCCAGCCCGACGTGGTGCACGCGCAGAACGTCAAGTACGCGACGATCGCGCGCCTCGCGACGACCCTCCAACCTCGCTCCCGCACGCCGCTGCTGGCCAGCTTCCACGGTGTGCTCCCCGCCGAGTACCGGCGCGCGGCGCTGCTGCTGCGCGGGGCCGACCACGTCGCCTGCGTCTCTGGCGCGGTGCTCGAGCGGATCGTGGCGGCGGGTCTGCCACGCACACGAGCCAGTCTGGTGCGCAATGCGGTCGAGCTCCCGCCCCCATTGACCCCCGCACGCCGCGCCCAGATCGAGCGGGAGCTGGGCGTGGCGGGCACGCAGTCGGTGGCGATCGTCGGGCGGCTCGTCGCGCAGAAGGCACACGAGCGCTTCGTGGTCGCGGCCCGCCTGGTCGCCGACGCGCTGCCCGACACCAGGTTCCTCGTCGTGGGCGACGGCCCCCGCCGCGCGGAGATCGAACGCATGGTCGCACAGGCAGGGCTGTCGGAGCGCATGCGCTTCACCGGCCGGCGCTCCGACGCGCGGGAGATCATCGCACTCGCGCAGGTGCTCGTCTTCTCCTCGGAGTGGGAGGGTCTGTCGATCGCGGCGCTCGAGGCGCTCGCGGCCGGCACGCCGGTTGTGTCGACCGACGTGGAGGGCATGCGCGAGCTGCTCAGCAGCGGCGCCGGCGCCGTCGTGCCGCTCGACGACGGCGCCGCGTTGGGCGAGCGGCTGCTCGCCCTCCTGCGCGACCAGCCCGCGCGCCTGGCGATGGGGCGCGTCGGCCGCGCGCTTATCGCCAAGGATTACTCGCTTCAGAGGATGATCAGCGCCTACGTGTCGCTGTACGAGCGGCTCGCCCGTGACGGCGGTGGCGCGCGCCCCGCACGCGCGCGGCCCGCGCCCTAGCGCGGGCGCCGGCGGTGCGGGTATGGCGCGCCCTGGAGGGCGGTGCGGAGGCGTTGCGCGCAGCGCCCGTGCTCGCCAGCTGGGAGCCGGCCGAGCCCGCGCCCGTCGAGCCACTGCCGGTGGAACTCGCTTCGCTCAAGCCCGTGGTCGCCGAGCCGTGCCAGCTTGTGCCCGCGGCACCGCCCGGGCCTGTCGGCTGCGAGCCGCTCGCCCCCCAGCCGCCGGCTTGGGCGGTCGTTTCCGAGCCAGCTTCACCGCCGGTGGCGCCCGGCGCCTTTTCGCTGGCCACACCCTGCAGCACGAGGCCGGTGTTCGGCGCCATCGCCGCCGCGGTGGCGTTCGTCAGGCCGGAGCCGCTGTAGGTGCCGCCGAAGCTCACGTCGACCGTGTTGGCGGTGGGATTCACCAGCACCAGCCCACCGGTGAACGACCGCTTCCAGACGCCTCCTTGGAGCTGAGTGGCTTGGGAGGCTGGTTCACCAATCTGCATTTCATATTCACTCGACCACGTTTCACCTGTGTAATTGGCGGCCGCGCAGTAGGCGGTGTGGCCGCCGGCCCCCAGCAGCACCGAGGCCCAGCCATAGCGAAT
>DATMMB010000029.1:0-5203 GCA_035569895.1 Solirubrobacteraceae bacterium
AACACCTTTGCCGAAGACCGCTACGAACACGACCCGATCGGCCGCCTCACAGAAGTCCAGGAAATCCCCGCCGGCAAATACTGCAAAGTCCGCGCCTACGCCTACGACGAAGACTCCAACCGCACCAGCCTCCAGACGCGCGAACCGACCTCAGAAGACACGTGCGCGACGACCGGCGGCAAAACGGAATCGCACAGCTACGACCCCGCCGACCGCCTCGACGACCCCGGGGTCAGCTACGAAACGTTCAGCAACATCACGAACCTCCCGGCGGTTGATGCCGGCGGCGAAGAAATGACCGCCAGCTACTACGTCGACAACCAGATCCTCACCCAGAAACAGGACGGCGAGACCTTCACCTACAACTACGACCCGGCCGGCCGGGTCAACGACAGCATCAACGAAACCAAAGGCAAACTGACCGACATCGACCACTACGACGCCCCCGGCGAAGCGGTCGCGTGGATCAGCGAACCGGAAGGCGCCTGGACGCGCAACGTCCCCGGCCTCGACGGGTCGCTCGCCGCGATCCAGAAGAGCACCGGCACGATCGAACTGCAGCTCCACGACCTCCGGGGCGACATCGTCGCCACCGCATCCTCGAAATCAAGCGAAGAGAAACTGACCTCGACCTACAACAGCACCGAGTTCGGGGTCCCGAACCCGAGCGAAAGCAAACAGCCACCGAAGTACGCGTGGCTCGGCGCGACCGGTGCCGCGAGCGAAATCACGTTTTCCGGCACGATCACCGACGGCGGAGGCTCCTACATTCCGCAGATCGCCCGGTCGCTCGAGACCTTCCAGGTCACCCCACCGGGCGCCTACCCCAACGGGTCAGGCCCGGGCGCCCCGTACACGACCGGGCTCTCTGCCGAACAGATCAGTCTCGGCAACGACCTCGCCGCCGGCGCCCCGGCCCGCGAAGCAGAACGCCAGAAAGCCCTCGAAGAAGAAGCCAAGCGCAAGCTCGCCGAAGAGGATCCCAAGTGCGCCCTCATCATCGAAGTCGGCAAAACGGAAAGCAGCACCCACCGCGAAATGGGTGTACGCGCGCGGCTGGGGCTTCTGCAGCAACGAGCTGTTGCCCCGCTACACCGAGCTCGAGGTGTGCCTGATCGGGGAAGACCTCGAAACGATCGTCCCGGTCCCGGCCTACGACGTCGGCTGTAGCTATGACGGCTCAGGCTATGACCCCTACACCGGAAAGGAAGAGGGATCGCGAGTTACCGAGCTCTATGCTCACGAACACACGCCGTGTAGCGGTGGCGTCGCGTATTGGGGTTGGGCGTGGTTCTAGGTACCGCACAACTCGGCGCAGCACAAGTACAGCAAAGAACCCTGGGAGTGCGGCTACAAGCCGGAAATGACGATCGAAGAATTCTTGTACACCTTCTTGGAAAACGGCGAACCGCCGCAGCCGCCCGACGAGTAGACGCGGGCGGCGCCGAGCTCCACATGCGAGAGGGACGTCCGAACACGCGGCTCACCACCCGCAGCGTGCACGCCACGCACGTGCTGCGGGCGGTGAGCGCCGCGCTCCTGGTCAGCGTCATGGCTGGCTGCGGGCAGACTCACCGGCGCGACCCGAGAGCACCAGGAGCGCCGGGCGCACCACGCGCGGAACACGTCCTGGTGCGTGCACCGCTCGCGGGCGGCGGATACTTCGTGATCGGCGTGGTGCAACACCAGGAAGGCGGTCGCGAGCAAGCCGAACTCCAGCATCACTTCGAAGTGCTCACGACCCATGGGATGCAGCCGGGGGGCTGGAGCAGCGGACCGCGGCTCGGCGGCGTCGAACCACGCACCCTCGCGATCCACGTCGATCACGGCTGCTCCTCCGGCAACCCCTACGCACTGGCCGTCGGCCTCCTCCAAGCCCCCCGCGACACCGTCACCGCCCGGAGCACAGGCCACCCGGTAGCGCTCAAACGGGCCGTAATCCCGGCGCGATTCGCTCCTCATGGAGTGCTCGTCTACGGGCTCCTCGGCCCGGCGGCGACGAAGATCGTCACGCGCACGCCAACCGGGCGGCTCCTCAGCAACGAATCGTTCGGCGGTCAAGAAGCCATCAGCTGCGAAGCGACCGCGAATCGGGAAACGAGCGGCCTGCGGAGCCGCTGAAGGCGATCCGTGAGCGGCCACCACGCCCTCCCTCAAGGGTCCCTTTACGCGCGTGTTTGGTGGCCTCCTGACGCTGAGAAAGCCGGCTTCGGCAAGGGCACGTGCTCGGGGTCGCCGTCGCGCAACGACCCTGTTGCCGGCTGACGATGGTAGCCGATGCCCTTGCAGTTGATTAGGACTATGCGACAAGTATAATCCTCCCGTGGATCGAACCAGAGTTGCGATGGTAGTCGTGAGTGTTGTGACAGTGGCCGCGTGCTCCGGGGGCCTCAATGCCGCGGCCAGCCCCAAACCGCGAGGTACGTACCACTGGCGTGCTGCTCCCGGAGCTCGAGTCTCGCTGGTGCCAACGCTTGACGCTGGACAGGCCGGCTGGTGCATGCAAATGGTCACTCGGAACGTGATCGGAAGCCTCACCAGGAGCAGTCGGACGTGTTCTGCACCGCCGACCTCGACCGGCCCGATCTTCGCGGAGGCTTGCGAAGGCGGCGGCCGGGAAGGGGCGATCGTCTTCGTGCTCACGCAAAATGATGTGGCATCCGTCTCGATCGCTGGTGGTAGGCGCATTCCGACTACCACCAACTCCACGCTCCCGGAGGGTCTTCGTGCAGTCTCGTTGCAGGCGCCCGAATACAAGCCCAAGCCCGTCTTCAGGCAGTGTCCAGCAGTGATACCGTTCGATGCCAGCGGTAAGGTGATCGCCAAGCGAGGGAAGCGCGGCATCCCGCTGGCGGTTCGATTGCCTCGCGAGACGTGGGAACATCCTGAGCGTCCGTCACGGGGGGTCTGTGAGTTCACCGCGACCCAGCTTCGGCTGGGAACCGTGGCGTGGGACGGTGCCGTGGCAACCAGGATCACAACTGTTCCGCGGCTGCTCGGTCGAGCGTTGCTTTCGTGTGCCCAGACCGTCTATATCCACTCAGGGGGACACTACGTGTCCTCGGCGGTCCTGCTCGACGCATCGCACCCAGGTATGCCGCCGCCGCCTCTTCCTGGCATGAAGACGCTCGCCGGGCATCCGGGGGTCTTCGAAGCTCAGAGCTCTGAAGGCCGCATGGTGGCGCGACGCATTCCTGGCGCGTGGCTCGTGGTCACGGAAGAAACCCCAAGTGGCCTAGCTGTGCCGGTCGAACTGCTCGAACATCTGAGAGCCACGATTCATCTCTAGCGGGGCGATCACGCTGTCTTCGGGGACGCGATACGCCAGGCTACGCACCAACGTCTCGGGCGTCGAGTGGCACGTGGCCTCCCCTCATCGCTCTATGCACGATCGCCCGCTGCGCGCGCTATTGCGTCTTCGGTAGCGATAGCGCCGGCTGCCAGCACGTGCCGCTCCAGATGCCCGTAGTAGCGCTCGGTCGTGGCGATGTCGGCGTGGCCGAGCTGGCGCTGCACATACATCAGGGAGTTGCCGCCTGCGAGCCATGATGCTGCCGCGGTATGCCGGAGCGAATGGAGTGGCATGTCCCGCAGCCCGGCATCCTCGAGCGCGATCTTGTGCCAGTCACGCGAGACGGTGTTGCGGTCAAACGGCTCTAGCTCGCCGGCACTTGCCCATCGTCCACGAGTTGCTTTGCGTTCACGAACCGGCATGACGAAGACCGGCGCATCCTTGCGATCTCCATTTGTCATCTCGCCGCGGCGTGCAAGGTGATCCACAAGCGTGCGGCTGAGTCCAGGTCCGATCTCGACGCTGCGGAACTTGTCGCCCTTTGTGGAGCCGCTTGTCGTCTTGCGCGTGCGTGCCTTCTTGTGCGAGCGGTAGACGACGATGAACCCGCCAGTCTCCTCAAGCTCAAGGTCGGTGATCTGCAGCGCGATCGCCTCGGAGATTCGCAGGCCCGCGCGCACTAGTACCTCGGCGAGCGGCCGGTAGACCTCGATGCAAGCATCGAGGTAGCGAGGAATCTCATGGAGTCGCAGATAGTCGTGCTCGATGTGCGCGGGCGGCAGACGCTCGATACCGAGCGCCGGATTCGCAGCGATAACGCGGTCCTTGACGGCGGCGTTGAGGCAGACGACCAGCGTGCCGAGCGTGTTGTTGATCGTCTTGGCGGCGGTCTCCCCAGCTTCGACCGTCTCGGCCTGTTCGTCTATCCAGGTCCGCACTTGCTCGACGCCGAGCTTGTCGAGACGGATGTCGCCGAACGCCGGGACAAGCCGCTTGCGCCCATCGACCTCGTAGGCCCTCCATGCGTTCGGCTCCAGGTAAGGCTTCCGGTGTCGAAGCCATCCATCCCACCAACCGGCGAAGGTCTGCTTCGTGTGTCGTACCTCGCCACGGTTGATCTGCTCAACGAAGCGCCTGCACGCCTCGCGCGCTGCGCGAGGACTGGTGAAGCCTCGCTTGCTCGTCTGCTTGCCATCGCTGCGCCGCGCCACGAATCGCCAGCGGGTGCCCTGCGCGGTGCGGTATGGATAGACGCTTCCCTGCGATCCGTGGACTGCGGTGTCCGCTCTGCGCTTGGCCGGACTGACCTCGGCGAGGGCTTCGTCGAACGCTCGTGCTGCCGCCTCGTCCTTGAAGCGTTTGGCGCGCTTGCGCCCCGACCCATCGCGCCAACGAACCTCCCAGCCACCGCGATCGAATCGCACGCTCATCGCGCAGCGCCTCCCGAGTACGTCCGTTGGCAACAGAAAGGGACGTAAGAAGGGACGGATTTGCCAAACGACAACAATACGTCCATTGCCTGAGTCTACCACCGGACCGCGGCAGTAGCTGCGAATCCGCTGATTTCCAGGGCTTTAGCTGCGATGCGGATGAGAGGACTCGAACCTCCACCGGATTGCTCCGACACGGACCTGAACCGTGCGCGTCTACCAGTTCCGCCACATCCGCGCTATGCTCGCCGACGATATCGCACCGGCTCCTCTGCCGGCAACGACCATCGGCCAAGGTGGAGGCGTGGCTCGCTTTGGTAGCCTCGTGGGCGATTGGTTGCTGAGCCGCCATCGTCTAGGGGACTAGGACGCCGCCCTCTCACGGCGGTAACACGGGTTCGAATCCCGTTGGCGGTATCCTCTTTTGCGCTGCAAGCATGCGGCTTTTTGCCTTTCTTGGGGGCGTGCGCGCCAGTATGTG
>DATMMB010000030.1:0-3783 GCA_035569895.1 Solirubrobacteraceae bacterium
ACGTGGCCGAGGGCGAGAGTCGCCAGACGGCCTCCGAGGAGGTCGCGCAAGAGCTCGGAGACGAGGTGGAGGGCTCGATCGACGAGGAGGTCAGCACGATCGACCCCGGCTCGGAGGACGCCGCCGGCTTCGAGGCCGACAGCACCGACGCGGCGAACGCGGTGAGCGACGGCGCCGACGCGACGCTTCCCGACGACGCCGCCACCGGCATCGACGGCACGGAGGTCGCGGCTGGTGACGCGGGGGATCTGGCGATCGACGACGGCGCGGAGGCGGTCGCCGGCGATGACCTGATCGACGTGCTGGCAGTGTTCCTGCTCGCCGACCACCACCGGCCGCCGCCGCCCGGGCTGGTTGCCACCAACGGACAGCTGCTCCCCCAGCAGTTGCTCGGCGCGCGCCCGCTCGGGCGGCTCGCACCGCATGCGCTGCGCCGGGCGGGCTTCCCGGGCGGCGCGATCCCCGCGCTGGTGCGCGCGCGGCTGGCGCTGCCGGTGCCGGCGCAGGTGCGCCCGCTGGCGGTGTCGAGCACGCGCCTGCAGCCCCGCCGCCGGATCGCGATCCTCGCCCCGCGCCTCGGCGCCGGACATGTACGCGACGCGTTGATCGTGCTGCAGGGCCCCGGCTACCGCGCAACCCGCCTGGTGCGCATCGCGCACGGCGCCGCCGGCACGACGATCGTGCTTCCGCGCAGGTTGGCGGCGGGCACGTGGACGATCTCGGTGCAGACGCTCGGGCACGTGACGCTCGCGCCCAACCACCAGTTGGCCGGCTTCGCCACGGTTCGCCTCGGAGTGTTCACCGTTGCCAAGCCAGGGCGCCGGCATCGGGGCGGGCGCGGTCGCAGACGGGGGCGCTGAGCACCGGCTGCCGAGCAACCGACGCCGCGCGCGTTCGCGCGGCCAGGACCCTACGGGCAAGACACCCTCCACGCGCTCGTGTGCACCAGCGTGCGCAACGGCGTGCGGCGCGCCGCTACTGTGCGTGGCTGGAGACCCGACATGAGGTCTGACGTCTGACGGCGCGGTGTGGAAAGCGAGAGGATGGCGCAAATGAAGGCAGCGGTTATCTACGAGCATGGCGGGCCGGAGGTGCTTCGCTACGAGGAGGTGCCCGACCCGGAATGCCCCGACGGCTGCGTGGTCGTTGACGCAGAGGCGATCAGCATCGAGGGCGGCGATCTGCTCGCTCGCGCGGCAGGGGAGCTGCCCGCGACCCCACATATCGTCGGTTATCTGAGCGCTGGCACCATCAGCGAGGTCGCCGCGGGCGTGCAGGGACGCGCGGTCGGCGACCGGGTGGTCGCCTTGAACGCAGCCGGGTCGCACGCCGCCAAGCGAGCGGTCCCCGCGGCGATGACTTGGCCGATCCCCGCCGGGCTGGATGCGGCCCGCGCGGCGTGCGTGCCAGTCGCGTTCGGCACCGCGTACGAGTGCCTGTTCACCGCCGGCAACATCGCGGAGGGCCAGACCGTCCTGGTACATGCCGGCGCCGGCGGCGTGGGGATGGCCGCGATCCAGCTCGCAAAGCGCGCGGGCGCGACCGTGATCGGGACTGCCTCCCGCGAGGAGAAGCTGGAGCGGCTGAAGGCGCTCGGACTAGACCACCCGATCAACTACGCGAACGAGAGCTTCGTCGAGCGCGCCAACCAACTGACGGGCTCGCGCGGCGTCGAGGTCGTGATCGACTCAATCGGAGGTCAGAACCTCATCGACAGCGTGAGTGTGCTGGCATACCGTGGGCGGCTCGTCAGCGTCGGGATGGCCGCCCGAGCGGGCTCGGCGATCGAGGCGCGGTCGCTCTGGACGCGCAACAACTCGCTGCACGGCGTCTTTCTCGGCGGCGCGATCCTGTCGGAGTATGCCCGCGTCCATCCCATGATTGGCGACATGCTGGAGCGGGTGGCAGGCGGCGAGCTGCGGGTGGAGATCGATCGCTCGTTCCCGCTCGCGGACGCCGCCGCGGCGCATGAACATGCCGAGAGCCGTAAGGCGTTCGGCCGTGTCATCATCACGCCCCTGTCTTCGTAGTCGTGATCGGCGTAGGCCATAGCCGTTGAACTGCAGGTAGCGTTCTGCGGCCTTGAAGCCGACGAGCACCGCGCCTTCGATTTCGGGTGCGACCGATGGCCGAGGATCCCGAGATCGGGCCGCGCGGCCTGCCTGGGGCACGGCGGGATGACTGTCGAAGTCACTTTCCCCTACACATCCCCGGACGCAAAACAGATCAACGCGTCCACACAGCAACCGGCGCTGGAGACCTCCAGGGGCGCTCAGACGAGAGCTGAGCGATGCGGTGCCTTTGGGGCCCCCGGCACATGTGCCGGGGGCCGGGCCGTACATGTACGGCCCGGACGCAGGGCCGCATGCGGCCCTGCGCGGCGCGCGCATGCGCGCGCCGTACGACGGCGCACATGTGCGCCGTCGCCTCCTCGACGAGCAGCGCTTCGAGCGGGTCCACGGAGCACTCGCGGGTGAGGTGAACGCCGCGGCGAACGGCACCGCTCCCACGACTGCTGTCACGACGCCGACCTCCATGTCTGTGTGGTCGCTCCTCTATCGACGGCGGATCGATGGCGGTAGAGTCCGCGATATGGCGCTCGTCTTGCTAACCGGCGCAACCCGCGGCATCGGCGCCGCTGCCGCGGTGGAGCTCGCCCGCGAGGGGGTCGAGGTCACGCTCGTGGGCCGCGACCCCGAGCGCGTGCGGGCCGTCGCGCAAGCGGCCCGGGGGGCCGGCGGGGGCGCGCCGGTGCACGAGCACATCGCCGACCTGACGCTGATGGCCGAGGTCCGCGCGCTGGCCGAGGAGGCGCGCTCGCGCTATGACCACATCGACGTGCTGGCGAACAACGCCGGCGCGCTGTTCGCCTCGCGCCGCGTGAGCGCCGAGGGATTCGAGCAGACGTTCGCGCTCAACCATCTCGCGCCGTTCCTGCTCACCGCGCTGCTGCGCGACCGCCTGGGTGGCGGCCGCGTTGTGACCACGGCATCCGACGCTCATACCGGCGGGCGACTGGACCTCGATGACCTGCAGTCCGAGCGCTCCTACGCAGCGATGCGCGTGTACGGCACATCCAAGCTGTGCAACATCCTGTTCACCCGCGAGCTGGCCCGCCGGGCGCCGGAGCTGCACGCCAACTGCTTTCACCCGGGCGTGGTGCGCACCGGGTTCGGCAAGAACAACATGGGCATCTGGAAGATCCTCACCACGCTCGGCGCACCCTTCTTCCGCTCGCCCCAGCGCGGCGCTCGCTCACTGGTGTGGTTGTCGGTGTCCGACGAGGCAGCCGGTTTGACCGGTGAGTACGTCGTGGACGAGAAGATCCAGAGCCCCAGCGCCCAGGCCCGCGACGACACGCTCGCCGAGGGCCTGTGGGAGCGCAGCGCACAGCTGGTCGGGCTGCCAGCCGACCTGCCGGTCTGAATTCGGCTCGCTGCGTCGTCTTTTGAGCGGCGGCGGCTCGAGTCCAGGGACCTACCCCGAGCTCGATCCGATCGCGACGTCCTCGCAAGCGGGCGCCTGCGGCTCAGCGCCGCGTAGCGCGCGGGTGAGAAGCCGCCAAAGCGTGGCGCGTTCCTGCGGGTCGAGCGCCTGCAGCACATCGTCCTCGATCGTCTCCTGCGCGCGCTCGGCGCTGATCAGCGCACGCCGCCCCTGCTCGGTCAGCAGCACCCGATGCCGGCGGCGGTCGTCGGGGTCGCGCTGGCGGGTGACGTGTCCGAGGTCCTCCAGCTCGTTGAGCAGCAGCACCACGTTGTTGGCGTCCATGCAGAGCGCCTC
>DATMMB010000031.1:0-5535 GCA_035569895.1 Solirubrobacteraceae bacterium
CCCTGCACCGCCCACGCGGTCGACTGCGCGTTGGATTCGCCGCCGGGCTCCTGCGGGAAGCCGCCATCAGGGTTTTGCGCGCGCAACAGATAGGCGACCGCGTGTTCGACGCCGGCGCCCGTGCGGATGTCGGCGCCGAACAACGCCTGCAGCGCAGCGGCGGTGTCGTCGACGTCGCTCGAGCCGCCGCGCCCAGCGAAGCTGAAGCCGCCGTCGCCGTTCTGCTGATGGGCGATCCACGCGCCCGCCGCGCGCACGGTGGAGTCGCCCCCCGCGCGCCCGGCGGCGCGCAGCGCGAACACGGCGAACGCGGTGAGGTTGACCTGTTCGGCGAACGAGCCGTCGCGCGCCCGGTAGCGAAGCAGGCCCGCGAGCAGGTTTTTGCCGGCGAGCGACCCGACGGGGGCGCCACACGCGCGCAGCGCGAGCATCGTGCGCTCGTAGTCGCCCGCGCCTTCCAGCGTGCCCGCCTGCGCGCGCAACGCCTCGAGCGGGGTGCGGCCGTCGCGGCGCACGTTCTGCGGGTTGCGCCCGGCGGCCGCGAGGCCGATCGCCGCCCACGCGGTGTACAGCTCGCTGGAGGGCTGTCCCGCGGCGGCGCCCCACCCTCCTTCGGCGTTCTGCGCGGACGCCAGGTAGGCGATCTCGCGGGCGACGTTGGCGCGCGCCGCGGTGGCGGTGACCTCAGCGCGGGCCGACCCGCCGGCAGTCGTGACCGCGCACGCGAGAACGAGCGCGAGCGGGGCGAACGACGCCGCACCCTTGGCCGCCGTTGCGAACGCACCACCGGCCGCGGCACCGACCGTGCCGCCTGGCACGCCGCCCGCCCCCGAGCCCGATCCGCCAGACTCGTGCCCGCCGGCGGGCTCCCAGCGCACGTCCATCCGCGCGCGCACGCGAGCGAGCACGCGCGCGAGCTCGGGCGCGAAGGCGAGGCCGAAAAGGAACGAGGCGACGGTGTCGGTGAGGTCGAACGGGAGTCCCGCGGCGGCCACCGCGAGCAGCGCCGCGGGCGTGTGGGAGGCGCCGAGCGTCCACGTGTAGAGGTTCATGATCTCCTTCGCCAGCAGCGCCGTGAACGCGCAGGCGAGCGCCAGCTGCAGGCGGCTGAGGCGCCGGCCGCTGAGCGCGCCGAGCGCCGCGCCGATCAGGCCGACGAGACCCCAGGCGGCCATCTGCCAGGGGGTGTAGGAGCCCTGGCCGAGCATCACGTTGGAGGCGAGCATCCCGACCGCGCCGACGGTGAAGCCGGGGAGCGGGCCGAGCGCGTAGCCGACGGCCAGCGCGATCGCGGTGATCGGCTTCACGTCGGGGAGCGCCGCGAACGCGTCGCGCCCGAGCGCGGCAAGCGCGGCGAGCGTCGCCACCACGGCGGCCATCCGCGCGGAGGGGCGGGCGCGCTCGTACGCCAGCCACCCCACCGCCAGCACCGCGCCGACGAGCGCGAACGAGGCGAGCGGCCAGCTCATCGGCGGGTGCCCCCCGCGGGCAGCCCCGCCGCCGCAGCGGAGGCCATGGCGGCCGCAGCAGAGGCCATCCCTTCGCCATCCTCCGCCGCACGTCCGCCATCCTCCGGCGGACGCTCCGCCTGCCCGCGATCCGCCGCCCGCCGCGCGAGCACGGCGGCGCCCTGCTCGGGCGTGAGCGCGCCCTCCGCGCCGCCGAGGATGCGGGCGGTGGCGGTGGCGAAATACCACCCGCCCGCCAGCAGCTCGGCGATCGGGCCGTCGGCGATCGCGCGGCCGTCGGCGAGCAGCACCGCGCGCTCGGCGCAGGCGCACGCGAACTCGGGGTCGTGGGTGGCGACGATCACCGCCTGCCCGCGGGCGGCGCGCTCGCGCAGCTCGCGCGCCAGCACCGCCTTCGCGTGGCGGTCCATGCCGCGCGTGGGCTCGTCGAGCGCAAGCACCGCCGGCTCGTCTCCGTCGGTAACGATCGCGAGCGCGAGGCGCTGGCGCTCACCGCCGGAGAGGTCGCGCGGGTTGCGATCCGCCAGCTCGGCGAGGCCGGCGCGGGCGAGCGCCGCGGGCGAGACCTCGCGGCAGGCGCGTTCGTGCACGAAGTAGTCGCCGGGGGTCTGCAGCAGCAGCGCCACGCGCCCGGCGCGCTCGATCCGCCCGCGGGTGGGCGCGAGCAAGCCGGCGGCGTGGCGCAGCAGCGTGGACTTGCCGGCGCCGTTGCGTCCCATCAGGGCGACGCTTTCGCCAGGGCGCAACCGCAGCTCGGCGCCGCGCAGGATCGCGGGACCGTCGCGGAGCTCGTGCCACACCCCACGCATCTGTAGCGCCGGTGCGCCCGCGCCGCTGCCGCGGAACGCCCACCGGCGCATCCGGGAGGCGGCCGAGCGGGGCGACGCGGCCGCAAGATCTCTTGCGAGAACGCCACCGGCGGGGGGAGCCGATAGCTCTGCCGACCCCGGCGGCGCGTCGAGCGAAGGTGCCCCCTGCCTGCGGTTGCCCATGTTGACATGACGGACGACAGGGGGCGGGGCGGAGGATACCGGTTCCGACGACAACAGGCAGCGCGCTCGCAACGCCGCGCGCGCCTGCTTGACGCCGACCGGCGGCGGGGCGAGTCCTACGAGCGAGAACAATTGCGCTCCGGGCGTCAAAAGCGGTGGTGCGGCTTGGGCGGCCCATTCCAGGAATTGGGATGGCGTGCCATCGTGGGCGAGCCGCCCATCGCCCAGCGCGAGCACCCGGTCGGCCGCCGGCAGGCAGCGCTCCAGGCGATGCTCGGCGAGCACGATCGTCACATCCCACTCCTGGTTGAGTCGGCGCAGCAGCCCGATCAGCTCGTCGCCGGCGACCGGGTCAAGCTGCGAGGTGGGCTCGTCGAGCAGCAGCACCGGCGGGCGCCCGGCGAGCGCCGCGCCGAGCGCGACCCGCTGCTGCTCGCCGCCGGAGAGCGTGTGCACGGAGCGCTCGAGCAGGTGGTCGACGCCGAGCGCGAGCGCCACCTCCTCGACGCCGCGTGCGACGACGGCGTCGCCGTGCCCGCGCGACTCCAGCGCGAGCGCGAGCTCGGCGCGCACGGAGCTCATCACCAGCTGCGACTCGGGGTCCTGAAAGAGCGCGCCGGCGAGCGTCCCCAGCCGCGCCGGGCCGTGTTCGCGCGTGTCGAGCCCGGCCAGCTGCACGCGCCCCGCGAAGCGCCCCCCGTGAAAGTGCGGCGCGAGCCCGCAGGCGGCGCGCAGCAGCGTCGACTTGCCGTGGCCGGAGAGCCCGGCGAGCAGGCAAAACTCACCCGCGGCGAGCTCGAAGCTAACGTGCTGTAGCGATGGGCGCTCGGCGCCTGGGTAGGTGTATGTGACGTCGTGGAAGGAGAGGACCGTCATCGCTCGACTCCCCGGCGGTCGGCGAACGGGAGCAGGATCGCGAACGCGAGCGCGGCGCACAGCACCAGCAGCACCGGCGTGAGCGGCGCGTGCACGAGCGGGTAGGCGCTGAACGCGGCGGCGCCGCCCAGCCGGGCGAGCAACGCGAACGCGACGATCGCGGCGGCGGACGCGGCGAACGCGAGGTCGTGGCGCGACCACGGGCGCTGCAGCCGCGGTGCGCGCGGGGCGGTGGCGAAGCCGCGCAGCTCGAGCGTGGCGGCGACATCCATCGCGCGGTCGAGCGAGCCGGCGAGCACGGCGCCGATCAACGCGACGCGCGCCCGGGCTCCGGCGGCGGTGCGCCCCTCGGGCAAGCCGCCGTGGCGGGTGCGCTGCGCATCGGCGATCCGCTGCGTGTCGGCCGCCAGCAGCGGGATCATGCGCACCGCCAGCGACGCGGTGAGCGCCGCGCGAAACGACAGCCGCCGGCAGATCCGCAGCAGCGCGTCGGGGTCGATGCAGAGCGAGCAGAGCGCCGTGATCAGCACGAGCACGGTGATCTTGAGCGCGATCACCGCGCCGTACACGAGCGCCTCGACAGTGAGGTCGCCCTGCCCGAACGGGCCGAGATCGCCCAGGCGCGCGAACACCGTGAGCCCTTCGCGCGAGACGAGCACGTTGATCGCCACGATCGGGATCGCCCAGATCGCCGCCATCCGCAGCGAGGAGCCCAGGGCTCTCCCCACCCCCGCCGCCCAGCCGGCGCCGAGCAGCGCGAGCGCCAGCGCCGTGAGCGCCAGCGGGTGATACAGCAGCAGCGCGGCCACCATCAGCGCCAGCCCCCACAGCGCCGCCACTCCCGCGCGCGTCGCGTGCAGCGGGCTGGGGAGCGGGCGGTAGAGGAGCGAGAGGGCGCGGTTCATGGGTCGGGCTGTGGCAGCGGCAGAAGATCCCCGGTGGTGATCGCGAGCGCGAAGCGGTCGTGCAGCACCGCTTCGTCGAGGTGTTCGGCGGCGAGCCGCACGCCGGCGGCGTCGGTGCCGGTGATCAGCCACTCGGGCTCCTGTTCGGTGTAGCGGGTGGCGGCGATCAGCCCGGCGGTGCCGTCGAGCGTGCGCGCGGTGGCGCCGCGCGCGTCAAGCAGCGCGATCGTGGCGCCCGAGCGCGAGGGCCGCGCATACACGCCGCTGGCCGCCGGGCCGCGTTCCAGCCAGCGCGCGCCGGGGTCGCCGCTCACCTGCGACCAGGTGCCCACCAGCACCCGCAGCGTGTCGGGCTCCTCGCCGGCCGGCCCCAGCGCGGCGAGGCCCGAGCGGACCCCGGCGGCGCGCAGGCGGGCGGTGACGGTGTCGCAGGCGCGGTCGCCGGGCGCGGCGCATTCCACGCGCACCGGCAGCCGCTGCCCTTCGACCCCGCTCAGGAACGGCTGCGGGAAGGAGCCGACGACCGCCGGCACTTCCTCGGTCTGGCTCCAATCGTGCAGGTCCCACCACACGCGGTCGCCCGGGTGCACGTCGGTGTCGGCCGCCCCCTGGGGCGCCTGCACGCCATTGACGTAGTAGAACCAGTCGACCGGCTGCCCCCCTTCGTGGCCGCCCGAGTGCCCGTCGATGCTCTCCACGAAGCCGCCGCCGTAGCGCGTGGTGATAGTGGCGTTGCGCTGCAGCAGGCTCATCACCGTCGCTTCGCCGTGCGCGCGGGGCGCGCGCAGGGACAGCTGCGAGTCGGCGCCGAATTCGCGGGTGACATCGAGGCGGACGCCCGTCGGCGTCGGCCCCGCGCCGAGGCCGCAGCCGGCGAGCGTCACAGCGGCGAGGGCGAGGAGGCCCCTACTTGACCGAAAACGCCACACTGCTCAGCCCCTTGGTGAGCGCGGTGATCCCGCCCGCGTCGTTCACCGCCTCCACGTCGTACACATAGTGGCCCCTGGGCAGCCGTGCCGGCAGCAGGTAGGTGAACGAGGTGGTGTCGCCGACGTCGAAGAAACGCAGCTTGTGGCAGCCGCCGCGCACGAACGCCCCGCGACTGCCGCTGAACGCGAAGCAGCGGCCGTGGATGCGGCGCTCAAGCGCGATACGCACCTCGCGCAGCGTTCCGCGGGGGGGTACTTCGACGCTGCCGGCGAGGATGCGCGGCGCCGCGCGCTTGGAGTAGGCGCGGTCGTTGACGGCCCCGCCGGCGCGCACCGTCTCGGGGAGCGGCGGGGGGGAGACGAT
>DATMMB010000032.1:0-3420 GCA_035569895.1 Solirubrobacteraceae bacterium
GCGACCGCCGAGGCGATCGACGCCGATGGCTGGCTGCACACGGGTGACATCGCCCGCGTCGAGGCCGACGGGCACCTGCGGATCGTCGATCGCAAGAAGGAGCTGATCATCAACGCCGCCGGCAAGAACATGTCGCCCGCCAACATCGAGGCCGCGATCAAGAGCGTCTCGCCGCTGATCGGCCAGGCGTGCGCGATCGGAGACCGCCGCTCTTACAACACCGCCTTGATCGTGCTCGACGCCGACTTCGCGCCGCTGTGGGCCGCCCAGCACGGGTTGGAGGGCCACACGTTGGAGCAGCTCGCCGGCGAGTCCGCCGTGCGCGCCGCCGTCCAGGAGGCGATCGACGCCGCCAACTCGCGCTTGGCGCGCGTCGAGCAGATCAAGAAGTTCACGATCGTCCCCGGCGACTGGCTGCCGGGCGAGGACGAGCTGACGCCGACGATGAAGCTCAAGCGCAAGCCGATCGCCGCGAAGTACGCCGCGGAGATCGCTGCGATGTACGCCTAACCGTCGCAGGCCCGCACGCACACCCCATCTGAGCTGGGGGAGGGCAGGCCCTCCCCCAGTACCCCCTCCCCACCGATGAGAGAGCGTCACGCGGTTGAGGCATCGGGCGGTCGCACGCACACCCAGCTCTTGACGAGCGGCCCGACCCGCTCGGGCAGCGCCGACCCGAACAGCGCCTCCAGCTCACGCCTGCGCAGCAGCTCGATCTCCTCCCACTCGCCGGCCGCCCCCAGTTGCCAATAGTGGCGGCGCAGGCGCGAAGGCAGCCAGTGCGCGAACGGCAGCAGCGCGTGCGGCTCCAGCGGGAACGACCATGCGGGCGTTTGCACATACCAGCCACGGCCGACGCGGCGCAGCTCGGCGGCGAACGCCGCGCGGCGCGCGGGCGGCACGTGCTCGATCACGCTGTTGCAATACACCAGATCCCACTCGTCGGCGGCGAACGGCAAACCCTCGGCGGGGTCGGCCCGCACGAACGGGCCGGGGTAGCCCTGGTGGGGGGCGATGTCGAGGCCCGTTATGTCCAGCTGGGGCTCCAGCGCCCGCAGCCCCAGCCGCCCACAGCCCACGTCCAGCACGCGGCCGCCGGGTGGGAGGCGAGTGAGAGCGAAGAAGCGCTCATGGCGCCGCCGCCGCGCCCGGGCGGCGTAGGGCGAGGCCAGGCGCGGCAGCGGGCCGCGCGCGGTGGGGTACACCTCAGAGGGCCCGGCGGTGCTCATCGCGGCGCGCGCGCTGTGGTGGAGGTGGTCATCGACAGGCAGGATAGGGCCGGCGCGCACGTCGCTCCAGGCGGCGTTCACCGCGCTTCGCCCGGTTTGGCATGACCGCGCGTACAATGGTCTCATGGCTTCCCAGCGGCAGGTGCACGTGGGCGGCGTGCCGATCGGCGGCGGCGCGCCGGTGGTCGTGCAGACGATGACCAAGACCGAGACCGCCAACCTCACCGCGACGATCGACCAGATCCTGAAGGTCGCCGAGGCCGGCGCCGACATCGTGCGGGTGGCGGTGCCGCGCGAGCAGGACGTGGAGGCGCTGAAGACGATCGTCGAACGCTCGCCGATCCCCGTGATCGCCGACATCCACTTCAACCACACGCTCGCGCTGAAGTCGATCGAGGCGGGCGCGCACTGCGTAAGGATCAACCCCGGCAACATCGGCGGGCCGGAGAAGGTGGGGGAGGTCGTGAAGCTTGCGCGCGAGCGCGACGTGCCGCTGCGCGTCGGCGTCAACTCCGGCTCGCTGCCGCGCCACCTGCGCCAGCTGGAGTACGACAACCCCGTGGAGGCGCTCGTCACCGCGGCGCTGGAGACCGTCGCGCTGATGGAGTCGCTGGACTTCACCGACTTCAAGGTGTCGATGAAGTCGACCTCGGTGCCCAACACGATCGCCTCCAACCGGATGCTCGCGCAGAAGATCCCCTACCCGCTGCACCTGGGGATCACCGAGGCCGGCACCAAGTGGTCGGGCTCGCTGAAGTCCGCCGTCGGCCTCGGCACGCTGCTGGCGGACAACATCGGCGACACGATCAGGATCTCGCTCTCCACCTTCCACGCCGAGGAGGAGGTGAAGGTCGCGTGGGAGATTCTCAAGGCGCTGAAGCTGCGCGCGCGCGGGCCCGACCTGATCGCCTGCCCGACGTGCGGGCGGCTGCAGTTCGACATGGACTCCGTCGTCGCCGAGGTCGAGCGGCGCCTGGAAGCGTACGAGGACCCGATCGAGGTGTCGGTGCTCGGCTGCGCGGTGAACGGCATCGGCGAGGCGCGCCACGCCGACTTCGGCATCACCGGCGCCAAAGACATGGGGATGATTTACTCCAAGGGCGAGCCCTTGAAGAAGGTCCCCACCGAGCAGCTGGTGGATGAGCTGTTCAAGGAGATCGACCGCTACTACGCGGCGGGGAAGACCGTGCAGCGCGACGAGCGCAGCGCCGCGGAGGCGCGCGAGTGGCTCGCCGCCAACGAGGACGCCACGGCGATGACGCCCGAGAAACTTGCCGCGCTGGAGGCCGCCGCGGCGGCGAGCGACGAGCAGGCCGACGCGGTGCTCGAGTCGATGCTCACGCCGGGTGACAGCGCCCGCCCGCCCGCGCTCGACGAGGCCGTCTCGCCGGTTGCCGGCCGGCGCTTCTCGCGCAGTTGATTGGTTCCACGCGCCGCATGCGGCCATAAAGCTGTTCAGGGTGGCGCATGCGCCACCCTGCCGCCGGCGCATGCGCCGGCGGGTGGGACGTGCATGCACGTCCCACAGACGCGCCGCATGCGGCGCGTCACCAACCGGCGCATGCGCCGGTTGGATGACACTCAGCTTTTAGAAAGCATGCGCGACGAGGAACCTCAGCTCACCGCGCTGAACCGCTCCGCCACCGTCGCCCAGTCGACGACGTTCCACCACGCGTCGAGGTAGTCGGGGCGGCGGTTTTGGTACTTCAGGTAGTAGGCGTGCTCCCACACGTCGACGCCCAGCAGCGGCGTCTGCCCGTTCGAGATCGGGTTGTCCTGGTTGGCGCTGCCCACCACCGCCAAACCGCTGCCGTCGTGCACCAGCCACGACCAGCCCGAGCCGAACTGGTTGACGCCCGTTTCCTTGAGCTTGGCCTGCAAGGCGGCGAACGAGCCGAACGCTGCGTCGATCGCCGACGCGAGCGCGCCGTCGGGCGCCCCGCCGCCGTCGGCGCTCATCGACTCCCAGAAGAGCGTGTGGTTGCAGTGGCCGCCGCCGTTGTTTTTGACCGCCGTCTTCTTGTCGCCGAGACTGTCGAGGTTCTGCAGCACCTCCTGGATCGGCTTGTCCGCCCACCCGGTGCCCTCCAGCGCCGCGTTTACCTTGTCCACGTATGCCTGATGGTGCTTGTCGTGGTGGATTTCCATCGTCAGCTTGTCGATGTGGGGCTCCAGCGCGTCGTACGCGTAG
>DATMMB010000033.1:0-7145 GCA_035569895.1 Solirubrobacteraceae bacterium
GTACTGTCCTTGACGAGACCCCTGCCAGCGGTCGATGTAGGTCACCTCGGCGCCCCCCAGGACGCCCAAGCTCGCGGTGCGGCCGGTGCGCGCGCGCAGCTCGCGCAGATGCTCGCGCGCGACGCGACGCACCACCATCGAGTCAAGCAGCGAAAGCCCGAAGTCCGACACGCGCGAGGAGAGCCGATACTTGCGCGAAGGCCCCTGCTCGAGGTAGCCGAGTGTTACCAGCGTGGTCGCGTAGCGATGCGTGGTGGAGCGACCCAGATCGAGTTCCTCGGCCATGTCGGCGATCCCCCGCACCGGATGCTCGGGTGTGAAGCAGGTGAGCATCGCCAGTCCGGCGACCAGCGAGGAGGAGAACCTGCCGGGGTGCTCTGGATCTAGTGGCTTTGACATTTGGGGCTGAAGGACTTGGATATTGCGAGGCTGGGAGGCTCAGTGATCACGGGGCTGGAGGACTTGGGTATTGCGAGGCTGCGAGGCTCAACGATCACGGGGCTGGAGGACTTGGATATTGCGGGCCGGGGGCTTCGATAATTGGGCTTCGATCATTTGCTGGGCCGGGGGCTTCTTCGATCATTTGTGGGGCCGGGGGCTTGGATCTCGCGAGGCCAGGGACCTTCGATATCTCGGCACCAAGGGCTTGGATATTGCGAGGCTAGAGCATTTTGGAGCTAAAGGGCTTGGATGCTGATTATCGAAGTACGTTGACCTATGCCGGATCGATGAGTCTCGAATAGTGGTTTGTGCCTTGATTTGATTATCCCCCGGACGAAGGCCCGTCTAACTATTTATCCGCTCATCCCGTCGAACACCGGTTGGGTGCTTTCGATGCGGTTCCGCCCGGGGCGCCGCCGTGAATCCTGTGCACCTTGCTCATGTTTCCCGCTTTCCAATCGCCCCACCCAACTCGGTCGACTAGCTTGACTCTGCTCTCCGGGGGAAGGCGGTGTGGGGATGCTTCCCCCGGAGATGCATCCGGTCCGTGCCCGCGAACACGCCGCCGGATAAGACCATCCAATCATGCAACACGGTGCGGCGGCAGAAAAGTCGCAACGAGAATGGTCGCGTTGCGAGTAATTAACGCGACTGGGTACAGGCTTGTTTTCAACTATACGAGTTTGCTTTCACTGTTTCCAACCCACCCGCCGGCGCCGGTCGCGAGCCGAGCCGCGCCGGCGGGCGGGGACTCCCTCCGGCCATCCGCCGGGCGCCCATCACGAGCATCGCGGGAGCCGCGAGCCCACCGATCGCCGCCAGCACCGAGCGGGTCGCGAGCAGCGCGTCCGGCAGCGACGCCTCGCTCGCCGAGAGGTAGTGGCTGGCCATGCCGGCGAGCACCAGCACGTGGCGCCGACCGTGGGGCAGGCTGGCCGCCTGGGTCAACGACTCGACCGCCAGGTGCGCCATGCAAGTCGCCGCACCGTGCGGAGAGCCGTAATAGTCCACGAGACTGCCGCGCCCTTCCGTGGCGTCCTCGTGCCTATCGACGAGGCTGTCGAGCAGCGTGTGCAGCGAGCCGACCCAAGGGAAGTACGCCCGCTCGATCGCGGCCGCCTCCCCGGCACACACCCCTTGCTCGGCCGCGACCGCGATCAGCACGAAGACCCCCAGCGAGGAGCCGGCCGAGGCCGCCACCTCCCACCATCGCAGGTCGCCGCCGGGGTCGTTCGCTCGCGCCCACCGCTCCAACCCGAGATGGCCACCCCCGGACTCATTTTGATTGAGGCTCTGATAGGCGACGATCCGCGTGGCGGCTCTGCGCGCGGGCGCGGCCACCGAGGCAAAGGACGGGAGCGCTCCCACCGCCAGCCGGCAGCTATCGACAAGGCTGTTGAGATAGCCACCGTCGTCAGTGTCACGGTGATGGGTGTAGTAGTCGATGCCTCCCAGCGCGGGGTCGAGCGCGGCCACCAGCGCGCGATGGAGCCGATCGCCGTTGCGCACCGGATCGGGATTGTCCTGCTCAGCGAGCGAGTCGACATAGTCGTAGGCAGCCTGAAACGCAACCTGGGCGCGCACCACCGTGGAACGCCGCACGGTCGGAGCGAACGCCGCGAACGCCGCCGCGCCGTCGAGGTTCAAACGCTCGTTGCGCAGGTTCTCGAGCGCGCAGCGACGGAGCCCCGGGCTGGGGATCGCCTCTGCCCTGGCCCACCAGCCGCCGACTTCGCGGCAGACGCGCGGAAAGACCCGCAGCCAGTAACGGTGCGCCGCGCGCGCGAACTCGGCCGCTAGCCCCACCCCACTTTCCCCACAGACCTGCACCAGCACAGCTTGGCGCGCGGAGAAGACGACACCGCGCAACATTTGTCCACCAGGGTCGCCGGCCCGCGGCCGGCGGCGCCAAACGAGCTCTCGGGGTCGATCAAATTGATCGTGAAGTTTCTCACTCCTGCAAGCCGACGCTGGCCGGCACACGAGCGGCGCGCAGACCGGGGATCGCAATGACCGCAAGAGCCATCACGGCGACGAGCAGGAAAGTGCGCAGAATCTCCGCCCCGGCAAGCGAGAACGGCGCGGGGAAGCCGGTTGTGAGCTGCAACCAGCGACTCGCCAGCGCATGCCCGTACACGCCCAACACCACGCCGTCGATGCCACCGATGCTCAACAAGATCAGGCTCTCCAGCAGCAGCGCACGCCACAACTGGCGATGGTCGAAACCCTGGATGCGCAACGACGCCAGGCGGGCGCGGCGCTGCCAGATCGCCGCGCCGAGCGCGGAGGCGACCGACAGCGCAGCGGCGATCAGCAGCAGCGTCGCGATCGCGCCCAGGTTCTGCAGACCGTCACGGGCGTTGCGATCGTACTGACGCTCCCGTTCGGCGAGCGTCTGCACGCCTAGGGTGTCGCCGCCAAGCGCCCGCAGGACCTCGCGCCGGCCCTGCGCCGGGCGCACCCCGGGCCGCAGATCCACCTCCAGCGCAGAGGGATCGGTGGTCTGCCACGCGCGGCTGTAGTCGCTCGAGCTGAGGATGATCGAGCCCGACGGCCACCCCAGGTTGGTGGTGATCGCAGCCACCCCGAAACGGACCGGGCCGGAGGGGGTGGGGAGCGTGAAGAGACTTCCCACCCGCAGCCCGTGCTCGGTGGCGAAGCCTTCGGAGACCGCGGCCCAGCCACCGCCGCGCAGCAGCGCGGAGGCGCGCCCGAGATCGCCGTGCAACAGCTGGCTGGCGGGGATCATCGAGGTGTCCTCAGGAGAACGGGCGATGATCCACATGCGGTGCTCGCCGACGTCGAGGAAGGCGCCCTGGTAGGTGCGCACCGACGCCACCCCGGGGGCCCTGAGCAGAGCAGCCGCCACGCCATCCGCGCGGAAGGCGTTGGTGGTGAGATTGTTGCCGCCGCTGGTCACCCAGATGTCGGCCGTGCCCAGATACTGCGCAAAGGCGTTGTCAAGCCCGCGTATCAGATCCAGCCTGGCGCCCCCGATCGCAACACTGCCGTACACCGCCAGCGCGGCCACGCCGGCGAGCGCGATCGAGCGCGTCGCGGTCGATCGCAGCTCGTTCACCGCAATCACCAGCATGCTGCCCCCGATCCCCTGGCAGGCGCGCTCGAGCACACCCACGACGCCGACGAAGATCGCGGGAATCAGCGCAACCGCGGCCAGCGCCAGGGCCATGCCGCCGAGCACCGTCAGCTGCGGCGCCGCCAGCGCGAGCACGGTCACGGCGGCGATCACGCCCAGGCCGGCGATCCCCAGCCAGAGAACCATGGGCCGGTCATGGCCGAAATCGCCGCGCGCTTCCTGGAACACCGCGTCGGTCGGACGCTTGGCGCGCAGGTCCAGCAGCGGCGGCAGCGCCGCGATGATCGTGGCCAGGACGCCGACGCCGAGCGCCACCAGCACCGTCTCGACGTGAACGATCTGTTTGGCGCTGACCGGAAACGCCACCGCGATGTACACGGGCACCTGGTGAAACAGCGTGCGCGCGAGCACCTCGCCCAGCACGATCCCCGCGAGCGACGCGCCGATGCCGAGCAGCAGCGCCTGAAAACCGAGTATCAACCGCGTCTGGCGGGAGTCGAAGCCCTGCATCCGCAGGTCGGCGATGAAGCGCCGCCGCTCGGGCACGGTGAGCAGCATCGCGTTCACCGCGAGCAGGAAGCCGACCATCGCGCCGATCGCCGCGAACAGCGTGGTCGACTGGTCGGTCGGCTTGGACGCCGTGTTGAGCAGACGCAGTTCGTTGTCGGCGGGCTCGACATCCAGCCTCCCGCCGGCCAGCCGCTCAAGCTCCGCGGCGACGAGCCGGTCGGCGCCCGGCAGCGGACGCACCAGCACTTCGGTCACACGTTCGGACTCGCCGGTGAGCTCCTGCGCGAGCGGCAGCACCGCGAGCGCCACCGTGCCGTAGGTGGCGGCCCCGGCCGGCCCGCCGGAGATCACGGCGCTGACCGGCGCCGGGTGCGCCCGGCCCGCGGCGAGCACCGTCAGCGCGTCGCCCCGCCGCACTCCGATCGTGCTCGCCACGCCGGCGGGCAACACCAACCCGCGCGCCAGCAATGACGCTTCGGGGTTGGATTCCTGACTGCTCAGCACGCCAAGCTTGAGAATGTTGGGGTCCATTCCGATCAGCTGGATCGACTTGCGTCCGCGCGGGCCAACGAGGATCGCGTCCTCGCGCAGCAAGCCGGCCGCAACCCCCACCCCCGGGAGCCCGCTGACGGTGCGCTCGAGCTGTGCGTCAAACCCCGCGCTGGAACGCGCCACGAGTTGCAGCCGGGCCGAGCCCACCAGCCCGTGCAGCAGCTTTCCGGCCGAGCCGACCAGGCTGCCGTTGGCGACGAGGACGCCGAACACGAGCGCCACGCCGACCGCGATCCCACCGCCGGCCAGCAGCTCCTGGGCGGTGTGGCGACGCAAGCGCCACCCGTAGAAGCGGAACAGCAGGGTCGGCCGCAGGCCGAGGATCGTGAAGCTGAACGCGGGGCGGCTCACATTTTTACGCGATGCTCATCGCCAGCTCCGCGTCCAGCCCCTCGCTCAGGTGGCCGTCGCGGAGCGTGTGCACACGATCGGCGAACGCGCGTGCCTGGGGGTCGTGGGTGACGAGCAGCCCGGGGATGCCACGCTCGCGGCAGAGGTCGCGCAGCAGCGTGAGGATCTCGCGACCGCGCTTGGAGTCGAGGCTGCCGGTGGGCTCGTCGGTCAGCAGCAGCCGCGGCTCGCCGGCCAGCGCCCGCGCGATCGCGACGCGCTGACGCTCGCCCATTGACAGCCTGTCGGGGGTGTGGTCGGCGCGCTCGAGCAGCCCGACGCGCTCGAGCCACGGTCGCGTCACGCGGCGCGCGTCGCGCAGCGTCCAGCCATCCCCGAGCAGCTTCAGCGCGGCGTTGTCGAGCGCCGTGGCGCCCGCCATCAGGTGAAAAGACTGGAACACGAAGCCGACCTCCCGGCGGCGAAAGCGCGCGCTCTCGAACGCCGACAGCGAGGTTATCTCGCTCTCGCCGAACCACACGCTGCCCCGATCCGGCGCCAGCAGGCCGGCGGCGAGCAGCAGCAGCGTGGTCTTGCCCGACCCGCTCGGCCCGTACAGCGCCACGAGCTCACCGGGAGCAACCGTCAGCGAGACGCCGTCGACCGCTCGCACGACCTCGGCGTCGCTCGTGTAGTGCCTGACGAGCTCGCGCAGCTCCAGGCTAAGGGTGCCTGACAAATCAGCGGGTGCGGTCGGGGCGGATCATGTGCCAAGCGGGGCGCGAACGCAGGATCGTGGCAGTAGTAGTGACACTACGACGCGATCCGAGGACAAAGCCCCGCGCAGTGCACGGGGCCGCATCCAGACGTGCCCGCATTTGTCAGGCACCCGAAAGCTCACAACCCGGTGCGCTCCAAGCCGCCTGGCGGCCGGGGCGCGGGCCGTGGCGGAAACGGAACCACATTGGCGGGCTCATCGCCGACCCGCACCAACTCACCGTCGCCGATCGACATCAGCACATCCGAGCCGCGCCCCACCTCGGTGTCTTCGGAGGCGACGACGAGTGCGGCGCGGTGCCTGGCCGCCCCGTCGCGCAGCTGCGAGTAGAGCGCTTCGCGCTCGCTCGGGCCGGGCACCGTCGCGGGCTCGTCGACCAGCAGCAGCGCCGGCTCGCGCACGAGCGCGCGGGCGAGCATCACGCGCATACGCTCACTGGTCGCGAGCGGCCCGGCGATATCGTCGGCGCAGTCGGAGGCATCGACCGCCGACAACACCTTGCGGGCGCGGCTGCGCGCCTCGTGCATGGTGGCTCCGTCACTCAACAGCGGCAACGCCACGAGATCGACGACGCGCTCGCCTCTGGCCGGGTGCCAATCGTCGCTCGCGAGCAGGCCGATCCGGCTGCGCAGCAGGCGCTCGCGACGCACGGAGTGCATGCGCGCGAGGTCGTGCCCTTCGAACTCGACGCGCCCGTCATCGGGCGCGTGGATGCCCGCCGCGAGCCGCAGCAGCGTCGACTTGCCGCTGCGTCGCGAGCCGAGGATGCCGACGCGCTCGCCGGCGTGCACCTCGAAGGAGACGCGATCGAGCACGCTGACTCGCCGGCGCCCGTCGGGGTAGCTCTTGCTGACCTGCTCGAAGCGGAGCAGCGGGACGCCGCCGGCGACGCTATTCGGCACGTACGGCATGCTCCTCGATCCGCCGGCGCGTGCGTTTCGCCCACTCGACCTCGGCGCGCAACTGGGCGTCGGCGGCGTCGCGCACGATGTCCATCACCAACCCCATCCACGAACGCACCGGCAGCGGCGGACCGGAGCCGCGGCGCAGCAGCTCCAGGCACTCGCGCTCGTACTGGCGCAGCGCCCCCACCAGCCGCGGTGCGTCCTGCTCGCGCGCGGCCGCGACCTTCGCCTGGATTTCCACGCGCGTGGGCTCGCGCGGGGCGAGTGTTTCCAACCACGTGCGCAGCGCGCCGGGGGCGAGCGCGGTGGCGCTGTACACGGTGCGCTGCTGGCGCGGATTGTCGGGGTCCTGCTCAACCGCGCCCGCGATCAGCCCGGCGCGTTCGAGCTGATCGAGCATCCGGTAGAGCCGCTTGGGATCGATCGCCCACGACGGCCCCAGCCGGGCGCCGAGCCGGGCGCCGATGTCGTAGCCGTGGCCGGGGCGCTCCAGCACGAGGCTGAGGATCGCGCCCTTCAGCGGCGAGGAGCC
>DATMMB010000034.1:0-4366 GCA_035569895.1 Solirubrobacteraceae bacterium
GGCCAAAGACCAGCGCGAAGCACCGATATATTCGGCCGGTAACTACCTCAACATCGTCGGTCCTGCGCTGCGTCTCGACACGACACACTCGGTACCCCTGCCGTCGTCCCTCGAAGAGCCGTCGTGGGGTTGTGTGGCTGAACGCGAAGTCGGCGATCGCTGTGAGGCGTATGTATCGCTCGAACGACCGGGGGCCGAGGAAGATCGTGTCCGCCAACTCTCACGGTTTACCCTGATTCAGGGTCTGCTGGGTGGACTGCTCTTGACCATGATCGTCGCCATGGGTCATCTGATGCTCCGGATCGCTCCCTTCGGTTAAGACGACCATGTCGTCCGCCGAGGTTGCCACGCTCGATGACATCGAGCAGCCCGAGCGCACAACCGCAGCCGACCTCGACAAGCTCCGCGACGAACTTCGCACGGCGCTCCGCGACGCCGCGCCTATCCGCATCAAGACCGTGCTTCAGGCCCTAATTGACGGCATCCGCGTGAACGGCCGCGACTGCATCGAGCCGATCTTCCACGTACCCGCGGTTCGAGAACCGTGCGGTTCGATGGAGCCAGCCGACCTCAAGTCGAGCCGCTCCGCACAGCTTCTCGGCGGGCGGATGTCGCTTGACGGTAGCGCATGAGGCGCGTCAGTCCGTCTGAATCAGTTGCACCGGCAATCCATGCGCGGCAGCGTTTCGAGCGAGCCGCCCGTCGAGCGTCCACAGCTGCGTGTCGAGTTCTTCGGCAAGCACGACATACGCCGCGTCATAAGCGCTTCGACGCTCAAGACGTTGCGCCATCGCCACGACCGCTGGCGTGCGCTGGGCTGATGCAAGACGATCGGTACTGAGCCGATGCGCTGAGAGGCGTCTGCAACGGCGTCCGACGCGAGCTGCCCGGCGGATACCGCTTGTGCTAAGGCGCTTGCTATCTCGTAGCGCAACAACACCGGAGCGTGCAGTTCCTCGCCTTCGGCCGTCCAGATGCGCAGCAGCTCATCAACGGCGACCGCGCGCTGCCGATCGAGCGCGAGCACGATGAGCGCGTTGGCGTCGAGGACGACGCTCAACTGTCGCCGCGTCGTTCGAGCTGCCCGCGCGCATCGTGCGCGAGCACGATCCCGTCGATCTCGGGGAGCCTCGCACGGAACTCCGCCAGCCTCTTGAGGGTAGTCTCAAGATCCTGCACCCCACGGTCGGCGAGGTCGGCGCGCACCAGCTCGTCTGCCAGCGCGTCGGGGTCCAGACCACGCCGCTGAGCCTCAGCAGACAGCAGGGCGTAAGAACTCTCCGGCAGATGGATCGTGCGGATGGCCATACGCGAGATTGTACGACCTGATCGGCCAAGGTGGCAGTAGTCTCGCAACATGAATCCAGGCTCAGAGGCGGAGGCGACAATCGCTCGTGAAATCGAAGCGATCATTGGGCAAGCCCCGGCGCACGAGCCCGAGTCTGCGCGACTGCCGAGCGGCGGCGTGGCCGACTTTTGTGTCGCAGGGACCACGCTAGGTTTTCCTGGGCGCGGTCTGCTCGTTGAGGTCAAGAGTATGCATGACGTGACGGCACAGAATCGACCATGGCTGCTCGACTACGCGCTCCACCATCCCGACGTGCCTGACCATTGGCCGGCCCGTCACTGGAGTTCAGCAGGCGAGCAGCGGATCAAGGCCCTCGGATGCCAGGCGAGCAATCTGACGTCGCGTGAGGCCCTGCGAACCTTGCGAACCGCTCTGCGCACGTTTCGGGCGGCCAGATATCCCTCGACTGAGCCCTCGGGGCGGCTGGTCATGCTGATTCTGGCTCAGAGCGACGGCTTGGCGCGACGCAGGAGATCAGCCGCGACTAGCCGAGCGTGAACGGCTCGCTGGTGATCCGCTCGTGGCGCCCGGAACCGATGATCAACGTGAGCGTGTACTTGCCCGGCCGCAACCGGCGAACGGGCAGCAAGCGGAGGTAGAGCCGCCCGTGCGCAGTGCGGGCGGCTCCGGCTCCGTACACGACGCCGTGGCGGGACAGCGTCGCCTGCTCGGCGAGCCCGGCGGTCGTGAGGCTGACAGTGCCCGAGATCAGCTTGGCCTTGCAGTGCTGCTTGCCCTTGACCTTCGTGCAGGTCACGAGCTCGACCTTGCCTGCCGGACCCCGCTGGCCGGCGGGACCCTGCGAACCGGTGGGACCGGCTGGTCCGCTGGCGCCCTTTTCGCCCTGAACGCCGTTCGTGCCATTGCTCCCGTTCTTGACTTCCGGCAGGAACACCGCGATCACTTCGGTCGCGCCGGTCGGGTCGAATGCGCATCGGTCGTTCTCCGGCCCCGGTTCGTTGCGGCAGCCGACCCAGCCAGCGAAGAGGTAGCCGGGCTTCGCTTCGGCCGTGAGCTCCACGGCGCTCTGAACTTCGGTTGCGCAGATCGGCCCGCCGCTTGGGCCACATTCGATGCGGCCCTGGCCCGTCAGCGGTGTGCTGCCGGAACCGGTGACCTCGCCTTCGCCGTCCACGAACACCGTGATCGGGAAGAGCTTTATCTCTTCGAATTCCGCGGTGATTTCGAGCGTGCCTTTCGGCATCGTGAGTTCGCAGGTTTCGCCTGTTTGCGTTCCGTTTTCGCAGGCGACGCCCGACCATTTGACGAACTTCCAGCGGGCAGAGGCGGGCGTCTCATGCAACGTGACCTTCGTCCCTTCGGGCGCCCCGTAGCGGCTGCATTTTCCCGTGTGCGCATTCGAGCACGCGACCGCGTCGCCAGCAGGGAGCCCGGTGACTTGGCCTTCGCCGATCTCTTCGACTTCGAGCCACTGCCCTTCAAAAGACTTGGGTGCGAACGCCGTGACTTCGCCTTCAGTATCGGTCGCCACGCACAGTTCGCGCGAGGAGCACGAAACGCCGGTGAAGTCCTTGCCGAGCGCGTACTCCTTACCCCACTCCCTGCCGCCGTCCGGCGACATGAACACGTTGCCCTGATTGTCCACGGCAACACAAACGAGGCTGATGGTGCACGTGACGGCGGTGAGATCGTTCGTCCCGTCGAGGTCTTCTTTGGACACAGCCGCTTGACCGCTGCCGTTGATCGTCAGGTCCAGGACGTGACCTTCGCCGTCGACCGCGACGCAGAACGTCGTGGAACTGCACGCGATTCCATGCAATGGGAGGAACGTGTCGACGTCCGTCGACTTCCAGCCAGCCGTTTCGTCGATTTTTCCGGCGGTGTCGGCGACGTGAACGTTCCCCGTGTTGTCGACGACCGCACAGAACGACGAAGTAAAGCAGTCGACAGCGGTTATCGTCTCCAATCCGATTGTCAGCCCAAACCATTCGCCCGACGCCGGTTTGGTCGTGTAGCGGATAAAGCCATCCGTCTGTCCTGCGACGCACTGGGACGTGGACACGCACGAGATGGCGTCTACGCCAGCGTATACCGGTTCGAATGCTTCTGTCCACGCACCACCCAGCGACGTTGCGTAATACAAGCTGCCGCCGGCGCCGGGTTCTTTGGTGTGACCTGCGGCGATCGTGCAAAGTGAGGTTGCGGGGCACGCCACGGCCTCGCTCGGTTCGGTACCGGCCGGCCCGCTCCACGGGGTCCACGTGGCGTCGGCACTCGTGCTCACGTCTGTCGAGTACAGCGCGTTGCCTTGGCTGTCGGATACCACGCAGGTGGTCGTGCTCGGTACGCATGAGATGGCGTTCAGGCTGTTGGGAGAATCGATCGTCTGGGTGTGGCTCGGGGGAGAGGCGAAGGCGCTCGGGGTTCCGAGTCCCAGCAGTATGGCCAGCGCTGCGAGCAGGGCAAGGGCGGGGCGACGGGAGACGGCGGTTCTACTCGACACTACGAGACCCCCTGAGTGAGCCTCAACGGTCGAGGCATGACGGACAATCGACTCTCCGAGCTCTTTCCTTTCGCGCGCGGGCGTGTGAGCACTACCATCAGCGCCCGCGGGTAGGGACGCGCGCTGATCTGGGCGGCCCACGCACCGCGTCATAAGAGCGACAAGATACCAGATGCCAGCGCGAGATAAACGTTGCCGGGCGGCTCAGAGGCCCAGGTTAGCCAGGTTGGGCGCGCTCGGATCCCACCCACGGAGGCAAGGATCTCTGGCCCCGGGGAATCGCGGCTCGGGGTCGGGGCGCAGCACAAAATAAACGGCGCCGCAGGGAGCGCCGCATCAACCCGCCTAACCTTCAAGGGAGCCGGGCAAGGAAGCGGGCGGGCCTTCGGGTCCGGGAGGCTTGCGCCCAGCGGGGGAGTGTCAGATTAACGGTGGATGTGCTTGGTGGTTTTATTTGGTTCTTCCTGCGAACGCTATCGCGAACGCGTTCAGAGCGGGCTTCCATCTCATCGCCCAGCGTGCTCTGCCTCGTCCGGTGGGGTCGAGGGGCCCGG
>DATMMB010000035.1:0-15503 GCA_035569895.1 Solirubrobacteraceae bacterium
CGCGCACGCCGCGCTCGACGGCGGCAAGCAGCGTGCGCCGCGCGCCCGCCCGGCTCGGCGCGTGGCGCACCGCGTCGGGCGCACCGTAGGGAACCCCCAGCGCGGCCGTGCCGATGCCAAGCGCCGGGCCGGCCGTGCCGATGCCAAGCGCCGCCGGGCCGTGCCCGTCGAAAAGACGATCTGCTTCTGACATCCCGCTCGCGATGGTATGAGCCGAGGGCGGCGCGAACCAGTGGCGGCGGCCGAGCGCCCGGCCGCTTGCCGCAACCGGGCCGGCCGAATATATTTTTTGACATGTGGGCCGATTGGACCATTTCGAGCACGCGCGGTAACCCGTCCGCGGCGGCATGAAGCTCCGCTGGGCGCGCGTCGACGGTGGGCCGCGCGGCTTCTCCTCGCAGACGCTCACCTTCCACCGTCCATGTCCGATCTGCGGCTCGCTGGCGGCGCGACCCTTCTTGGAGCTTGTGGATTATCAGTTCTACACCGACGATCTCGACCTTCCCAAGCGCGCGACGGTGCGCGACGTGCAGTGCGAGAGTTGCTTCGCGGCGTTTCTCAATCCGGTCTACAGCGACGCCGGCTTTCGGATTCTGTTCGCGCAGGCGGAGCGCTCCTACGGCGCCGCCGCGGGGCACGTGCGGGAGGAGGCCGCGTGGATGGCCGAACGTGGGCTGCTGGGCGACGGCGTCGCGATGCTCGACGTCGGCTGTTACGACGGCGACCTGCTCGCGACGCTGCCCGAAGGCGTGCGACGCATGGGGGTGGACATCGACTCCGGCGCGATCGCGCGCGGCCGCGCGCGGCTGGGGGAGGCCGCCGAGCTGGTGGTCGGCGACTTCGCGGGCTTTGCCGTCTCGACCCCGCCCGACCTGATCACGATGTTCCATGTGCTTGAGCACCTGCCCGAGCCGCTGCCGATCCTCACCCGGCTGCGCGAGGCATCGCACGCGGGCAGCAGGCTGGTGGTCGAGGTGCCGGTGCTCGAGGGACGCCCAACGAACGACCTCGTGGGCCTCTTCACGACTCAGCACACCACCCACTTCAGCCGGCGCTCGCTCGCCAACTGCCTCGCCCGCGGCGGATGGCGGATCACCCAGTCGGTGCACCGGTCCGATTACAACGGCTATCGCGTGCTCTGCGAGCCGGCGGAGCCCGCCGCCGACCTGGCCGGCGACCCGCACGATGCGGTGCGCGTGCGCGAGGCGCTCGTGCACTGGCACCGGGCGGCGATCGATGTCGCGCGCGCACTCGAGCCGCTGAGCGAGGTCGACCGTTGCGTGATCTGGGGCGGCGGCGCGCACACCGAGCAGATCTACGCCGCGACCCCCTTCTTCCAGAGCCGGCCGCGCCGCGAGTACCTGATCGTCGACGGCGACGGCGCCAAGCAGGGCCGCACCTGGCGGGGGATCGACATCCATCCTCCCGACGTCCTGGCCGACCCCGGCGCCGCGGTGCCCGTGCTGGTGTCGAGCTACGGAAGCCAGCCCGAGATCGCGCGCGCCGCCGTGGAGCTCGGCGTGGACGCGGAATGGGTGTTCACGGTGTACGGCGACGTAAGCGCATACTGACGCCCCTCACCGCGCCGTCGCACCCACACGGGTTGGGCGCCGCTCACCTATGCGAGCGGAACACCGCTCCGGGCGCGCGGCCCTCGAGGCGCGCGGCCAGCTCACCCCGGCCGTGAGCGCTCTCCATGCAAGCAAACGCCGCCTCCACCACCTCCAGCGTGCGCGTGATGTCGGCGCGGGTGTGGCTGTAGGTGGTGAAGATCGGCCCGCCGAACAGCACGCCGCGGCGGTGGCACTCCTGCAGGAAGAGGCCGCGCAGCAGGGCGGCCTGCTCGGCATCCCCATACGCCGCCGCGCCCGCTCCGAACTGAAGTGCTGAGCGCGGCGGGTTGCCGAGCAACTCGACGGGGAAGCTGACCTCGGCGGCGAGCGCCAGGATGCCCTCGCGCAGTTCGGCGCCGCGCGCCCAGATGTGCTCGAGCACGGGCTCGGAGCAGAGCACGTCGAGCGTCGCCATCGCGGCCGCCAAAGCAACCGCTTCGCCGCTGTAGGTCATCGAGAAGAAGACCTCCTCAAACGCCCGCATCGGCTCGGCGCGGCCGACAACGGCGGCGAGCGGGAAGCCGTTGGCCATGCCCTTGCCGAGGCAGGCGAGGTCGGGAGTGAAGCCGAACAGCTGTTGCGCGCCGCCGAGCGCGTAGCGAAAGCCGGTGACGATCTCGTCGAGGATGAAGAGCGCGCCGTGGCGGTGGGCGGCGTCGAGCGCCGCCTGCAGGTACCCCTCGCGCGGCGCCTCGCCGGGGATCTCCATGATCACCGCCGCGATCGGCCACGCGCGCAGCGCCGCTTCGAGCGCCGGGAGGTCGTTGTAGGAAACAGTGTGGATCAACTTGCGGTTGAAGGCGGGGACGCCGGCGGCGCGCGCGGTGGATGCGATGTACCAGTCGTGCCAGCCGTGGTAGCCGGTGGCGATCACGTGCTCGCGGCCGGTGAACGCCCGCGCCGCGCGGATCGCCCCGCCGGTGGCGTCGGCGCCGTTCTTGGCGAAACGCACCTGCTCAGCGCAGGGAATCAGCTCGATCAGCCGCTCGGCGAGCTCGACCTCCAGAGGGTGCATGAGCGTGAACACGGTGCCCTCGCGAATCTGCGCGATCGCCGCGTCGGTGACGGCCGGGTGGTCGTAGCCGAGCAGGATCGGGCCGAGCGCCATCGGGTAGTCGATGTGCTCGTTGCCGTCGACGTCCCACACGTGGGACCCTTTGCCGCGCCGCAGGAACTTCGGCGAGACGCCGTCGACGAACTGCGAAGGCGCCTTGCTGAGCGTCTGCGTACCTGTGGGGATGACGCGCCGGGCGCGCTCCCACAGCGCCTCGGAGGCGGCGATCGAGGGCAGCGCGGGTGCAGCTGTAGTCTGGGGAGTCATCAGAATGATTCGATACAATACTATTTTGTCACTAGCTTGTGGTCGCGTCAAAGCGCTTACGGCGGTGGCCCTGCCGACCGTCACCTGGGCGCTCACCGGCTGCGGTGGCGGCAGCCCGCGGCAACGCGCCGTGACGGTGGCACCGGGGACACCGGCCAAGGCCACCGCCGGCAGCTGGGTGTCTGCGAACGGCGGCCCGGCGAACCGCCGCTCGACCGGCGGCCCGATCGACAGCGCGACGGTTTCGCGCCTCGAGCCCGTGTGGACGCTGCCGCTTGAAGCAAAGAGCACGTATGGGGCCTATGCCGCCTCGCCGGTCGTGCTCGGTGGGGTTGTCTACTCGCAGGATCTCGACTCGAACGTGGAGGCGATCAGCCTGCAGAGCGGGCGGGTGCTGTGGGTGAAGCACTACAGCTCGCAGGACGATGGCCCCAACGGGGTGACCGTCGCCGGCGGGCGCGTGTTCGGTGCGACCTCCACAGCGGCGTTCGCGCTCTCGCAGCGCACCGGCAAGCAGCTCTGGTCGGTGCCGCTGGTGCGCAACGCCAACGAGGGCATCGACATGGCGCCCGGGTACCGCGACGGCGTCGTGTACGTGTCGACCGTTCCCGGCAACACCACGAGGTTCTACGCCGGCGATGGCGTGGGGATCCTATGGGCGCTCGACGCCGCCACGGGCCGGCGACTGTGGCACTTCGACACGGTGCCCGAAGACCTGTGGGCGCCTCAGCACGTCGCGATCAACTCGGGCGGCGGGGTGTGGTACCCGCCGGCGTTCGACGAACAGGGCTCGATGTACATCGGCGTGGGCAACCCCGGACCGTTCCCGGGGACGAGCAAGTACCCGTGGGGATCGAGCCGTCCCGGCCCCGACCTCTACACCGACTCGCTGGTGAAGCTCGACGCCGCCACCGGCCGGCTGCAGTGGTACTACCAGCTCACCCCCCACGACTTGTACGACTGGGATCTGCAGGACTCGCCGATCCTGCTGCGCGCGGGCGACCGCCGGACGGTGATCGTCGCGGGCAAGGCGGGCGTCGTGCTGAGCTTCGAAACGCAGACCGGCAGGCTGCTGTGGCGGCGGTCGGTGGGGTTGCACAACGGCCACGACCTTGATTCGCTATATGCGATGCGTGGCGAATACTCGAAGATCCACTTCCCGGCGACAGTGTACCCGGGGAAATTGGGCGGGGTGGAGACGCCGATGGCGAGCGACGGCAGTGCCCTGTTCGTGCCGGTGAACAACTACCCCGTCGAATGGATCTCCCAGGCCGAAGGCAGCGAACCGACCGGCGGCGACGGCGAAATGGTGGCGCTCGACGCCGCCACCGGCGCGGTGCGCTGGATTCACAAGTTTCCCTCCGAGCTGTATGGCTCGGCGACGGCGGTGAACGACCTCGTCTTCACCACCAGCTTCGAAGGCGTGCTGTACGCGCTCGCGGCGGGCACCGGAAAGGTCGTGTGGCAGACGCAGCTGCCGGCGCGCAGCAACAGCGGCGTGACGGTCGTCGGCAACACGCTGCTCGCCGCCGCCGGGGTTAGCGCCGGCGCCAGCCAGCGCCCCGAGCTAACCGCCTATCGGCTGGCGGGTGGGAGCACGGGGGGATGAGGCGCGCACTCGTTACCGGCGCGGCGGGCTTCATCGGCTCGCATCTGAGCACACGCCTGATCGCGGAGGGGTACGCGGTGCGCGGCGTGGACTCGTTCACATCCCACTACGAGCGACCGCTGAAGGAGCTCAACATCGCCGCGCTGAACAGTGAGAGACATTTCCAACTGGAGGAGGTCGATCTCGCGCAGACGGACGTGTCGCGGCTGCTCGACGGCGTCGAGATCGTCTTTCACCTGGCGGCCCGCCCGGGCGTGCGCGACTCCTGGGGCGAGTTCGACGACTACGTGCACGCCAACATCGCCGCGACGCGCGCGCTGCTCGACGCCTGCGCGGCGAGCGGCGCGCGGGTCGTGTATGCCTCCTCCTCGAGCGTGTACGGCGACATCGCCGAGCTGCCGGCGGCAGAGCGGGCAGCGCTGCGGCCCGTCTCACCCTACGGCGCGACGAAGGCGATGACCGAGCTACTGGCCGGCGCGTACGCCGCCTCGCTCGGGCTCGACACGGTGGGCCTGCGCTACTTCACCGTTTACGGCCCCCGCCAGCGGCCGGACATGGGGCTCGCGCGCTTCATCGAGGCGGCAAATGCCGGCGAGCCGATCCGGATCTACGGCGACGGGCTGCAGCTGCGCGACATGACCTACGTCGGCGACGCCGTCGCGGCGACGCTCGCCGCGGCCGAGCACGGCCGGCCGGCGAGCGTCTACAACGTCGCCTCCTCGTTACCGCGCGCGCTGCTGGAGATCGTGCGCGAGCTCGAGGCGGTGCTCGGCGGGGAGCTGCAGCTCGAGCACGAGGAGCGCAAGAGCGGCGACGTGCGCAACACCTGGGGCGATATCGCGCGGGCGCGGCGCGAGCTCGGCTACGAGCCGCGCACGCCCCTGCGCGCCGGCCTGGAGGCGCAGGTGGCGGAGGCGGCCCGGCGCCGCGCGGCGCTGGCGGTGCTGTAGCGATGACCCGCTTCATCGCCGAGATCGGCTCAAATCACAACGGCGAACGCGCGCGCTGCCTGGAGCTCGTGGACGCCGCCGCGGCGGCCGGCTGCAGCGCGGTGAAGCTGCAGGTGTTCCACGTCGATGACCTGTTCGCCGCCGAGGCGCTCGCCCGCCACCCCCACCTCGCGGCAAGGCGCGCGTGGGAGCTGCCGCTCGACTTCCTGCCGGCGCTGCGCGCGCGCTGTGACGCGCGCGGCATCGGACTGGGCGCCACTCCGTTCGGGCTGTGGGCGGTGGAGGCGCTCATGGACCACGTGGGCTTCTTCAAGGTCGCCTCCTATGAGCTGCTCTGGCACGAGCTGATCGACGCCTGCGCGGCGAGCGGCAAACCGCTGATCCTCTCCACTGGGATGGCCACACTCGATGAGGTCGCCGCGGCGGTGCAGGCGGCGCGCGCGGGCGGGGCCGAGCCGCGCCTGCTGCACTGCGTCTCCGGCTATCCGACGCCACCGGCACAGTGCAACCTCGCGGCGATCGCGACCCTGCGCGCGCACTTCGGCGTGCCTGTGGGCTGGTCGGACCACACCGGCTCAGAGCAAGTGGTGCGCCGGGCGGTGCGGCGCTGGGGGGCGTCCGATGTCGAGCTGCACATCGACCTCGACGGCGCGGGCAACGAGGCCGGCGAGCACAACTGGGCCCCCGCGCGTCTGCACGCGTTGATCGGCTCGGTCGCGGCGGCCGACAGAGGTCGCGCAGCGGGGGAGGAGGAGGATGGGTCGCCAGGGGCCACGAACGCGGCGACGCTCGACGGCGACGGCGTGAAGCGCCCGATGCCGGTCGAGCTCGCCGACATCCCCTGGCGCGCGGACCCGGAGGACGGCCTGCGACCGCTGCGGGCGCTGCGGGGCGAGCTGGTGGAGGCGTAAAAATGGAGACACCGCTGGTCGTTGTGCACACCGAGGGCGGACCCGGGATCGGGCTTGGTCACATCGGCCGCTGCCTGGCGATCCGCGAGGAGCTTGGGGATGGAGTCGCCTTCGCCGTCGATGGTCCCGGAAGCGCCGAGTTGCTCGCCGCGCGCGGGATCGCACCGGTTCCGCCGGGCACACCGGCACCCGTCGTGCTGATCGACCGGCGCACGCCCACGGCGCCGGAGGCGGTGACGAGGCTGCAGGCGGAGGGCCGGCGCGTCTGCCTGCTCGACGACCCGGGCCCAGCGCGCGCGCGCGCGGACCTCGTGATCGACCCACCCACCGGCTGCTCCTGGCCGCCGGCCAGCGGACGCCGGCTGGCCGGCTTCGAGCACGCGCTGCTCCGAGCCGAGATCCGCGCCGCCACATCGCAACCGCGATCGGGCGTCGAGGTGCTGCTGAACATGGGCGGCGCCGATCCGGAGGGGTTGACGCCGGCGCTCGCGCGGGCTCTGCGCGCGGCCGGGCTGACGGTGCTCACCGCGCTCGGCCCCGCCTACCGCGGACCGGGACCGGATGGAGATGTGCTCGGCAGCGCCTCGGAATGGCCGGCTGCACTGGCGGGCGCCCGCCTGCTGGTGGGGCGCTTCGGCCATACGCTGCTGGAGGCCGCGCACCTGGGAACGCCCGTGCTGGCGATCGCGACCGACGGGCGCACCGGCGCGGACGCACATGCGTTCGCCGCGCATGGCACGATCGACGCGATCGAAGGCGGCGGACCTGAGGACGTTCAGACTGTTGCCGAGCGGGCGGGCACGCTGCTCGCCGACGACGCGCGCCTCGCTGCGATGGCGGCTCGGGGCCGCGCGCTCGTCGATGGTCGCGGAGCGACACGAGTCGCCACGGCACTCCAGGAGCTGGCCGCGACCACTGTTCGCGCAGACGCCAGCGCCGCGCGGGAAGACGGCCCGACGGCCGCAAGTGCCGCCGAGGACATGGTGTGGGAGCCGGTGCGATGAAGGGCGCGCTGCAGGGCCACGTAGCGCTCGTGACCGGCGCCAGCCGCGGCATCGGTGCAACGATCGCGCTGGCGTTGGCGCAGGCCGGCGCCGACGTGGCAGTCAACTACCGCGAGCGCGAGGATGCCGCCGCCGAGGTCGTTGGCCGGATCGAGCGGCTCGGGCGCCGCGCGTTGGCCGTGCGCGCTGACGTCACGGCGCGCGAGCAGGTGCACGCGATGGTCGAAGAGACGCAACGGGTGCTGGGCCCGATCGAGATCCTCGTCAACAACGCCGGGCTGCTGCAACAGAAGCCGTTCGCGGAGATCACCGACACCGACTGGGAGCGCGTGCTGGCGGTGAACCTCACGGGCGTCTTCCTCTGCTCTCAGGAGACGCTCGGAGCGATGCTAGCCAGGGGCTCCGGCAGGATCGTCAACGTCGCATCCTCCGGCGGCCAGCTCGGCGGCCCGCTCGCGCCGCACTACTCAGCCGCCAAGGCCGGCGTGATCAGCCTGACGCGCTCGCTCGCCCGCCTCGCCGCTCCGGATGTAGCCGTCAACTGCATCGCGCCCGGGCTGATCGAGACCGAGATGGCCGGCGCGGAGATGGCGTCGGAGGCGGGGCGGCGCAAGCTCGAGCAGATCCCGCTCGGCCGGCTGGGAGCGGCAGAGGAGGTAGCCGCGAGTGTCGTCTTCCTCGCCGCCTCGGCACCTTACGTGACCGGCCAGACGATCAACGTGAATGGAGGGCTCTACCTTGGCTAGTGGCGTGTCAGCCAACGTTTGCCGCGTTGATGGCGCCGTGGATGTGGCGATGACAGTGCTTACGGTCGAGCAAAGCCAGGCGAACGTTGCCGGTGCCTCCACTAGCGCCAGCGGAACCGACAAGGCCAGAGGGGGTCCGTCGTGATCGAGCACGTACGGCCGCATCAGGTATTCGCGATGCTCGGCCCCGACGAGCGGGACTTCGCCGGTCAGCTTCCCCGCGGGACCGGCGTCGATGGCGGCGTCACGGTTCTCGAAGGATGCCTGCTGGTCGCGGTGCTGAAGGCCATACAACCGGCAAGCGTGTTCGAGTTCGGCACATACCTGGGCGATACGACCCGCCTGCTAGCTCGGAACCTCGGCGAGCCGGGCGTGGTGTACACGCTCGACCTCGACTCGACGACGGGCGTCGAGCTCGAGGGCAGCGATGCCACATTGGCAAGCCGGTCGGTGACCGCCGAGCGGAGTTTTGAGAGGTCCGGAGCGGAGGTGATCCAGCTGCTTGGCGACTCCTATGTGTTCGACCCAACTCCCCATGCGGGCAGGATAGGGCTCGTCTTCGTCGATGGCAACCACGCGCTCAAGTACGTCGAACGAGACACCGCCAACGCATTGCGGATGACGGCCAAGCACGGACCGTCGGCGATCGTCTGGCACGACTACGGTAATCCCGAGTATCCCGATGTGAAACGACATCTCGACTCGCTATCCGGGCAGATGCCGCTCTGCCACATCGAGGAGACGTTCCTCGTGCTAGGCCTGCGGGGCCTGGCAATGCCCGAACAGTGCTTGTCGGCGAAGGAGAGCGAATGAGCGAGCGCTTGACGAGCCAGGCGAACGCGATCCGCTGCGACGCGCTGACGATGCTCCACCACGCGGGGTCCGGGCATCCGGGCGGTTCGCTCTCGTGCGCAGACATCCTCGCGGTGCTCTACTTCCGTGTGATGCGGGTGCGCCCGGGCGAGCCGCTGTGGCGCGAACGCGACCGCCTCGTGCTCTCCAAGGGACACGCCTGCCCCGCGCTCTACGCGGCGCTCGCGCTGCGGGACTACTTCGATCGGGACGAGTACCGCGCCTTCCGCTCGCTCGGCGGCCTGCTGCAGGGCCACCCCGACGTCGGCACGCCCGGCATCGACGCGCCCTCGGGCTCGCTCGGGATGGGGCTCTCGCAGGGGCTCGGCATGGCCCTCGGCAGCCGCCATCTGGGGCTCGGCTTTCGCACCTTCGTAATCCTCGGCGACGGCGACATGCAGGAGGGCAACACCTGGGAGGCGCTGATGGCGGCGGGCGTCAAGCGGGTGGGCTCGCTCACCGCAATCCTCGACGCCAACGGCCTGCAGGGCGACGACCGCGTCGAGCGGCAGATGAGCTACGAGCCGATCGCGGCGAAGGTGGCGGCCTTTGGCTGGGAGGTGCGCGAGCTCGACGGGCACGACCTCGACGCGCTGCTCGCGGCGTTGGCGGAGGCGCCGGCGGAGGACGCCCCGCCGCGCTTCATCCTCGCGCGCACGATCAAGGGCAGGGGGGTGTCGTTTATGGAGGACCAGCAGTACTGGCACGGCAGCGTCGCGATCTCGGCCGAGGAGCTCGCGCAGGCGCACGCGGAGCTCAAGGCAGAGAGCGTCGAAGAGTCGGCGGCGGAAGCCACCGCGGAGCCCGCAGCACAGACCGTCGTGAAGTTGGCAGCGCAGACCACCGCGGAGCCCGCAGCACAGACCACCGCGGAGCCAGCTCAGACCACCGCGGAGCCCGCAGCACAGACCACCGCGGAGCCAGCAGCGCAGACCACCGCGGCGACAGCTCTCGCGGCGGGGAGCGCGCCGTGAGCCTCGCGAGCGTCGACCGCAGCTGGGCACTGGGCGAGGCCGTGTCTCTGCGCACGGCGTTCGGGCAGGCGCTGTGCGAGACGGCGGCGCGGCGCGAGGACTTCGTGCTGCTCGACGCCGACGTCGCCAGTGGCACCGGCGCCAAGCCGTTCCTCGAGCGCTTCCCGGAGCGCACGATCCAGTTCGGGATCGCCGAGCAGAACCTGATGGCGGCGGCGGCGGGCCTCGCCTCGACCGGGCTGATCCCGGTCGTGAGCACGTTCGCGGTGTTCGGCGTGATGCGCGCGCACGAGCAGTTCCGCACCGCGGTCGCCTACCCGCGCCGCGGGGTGAAGCTCTGCTGCAGCCATCTTGGCGTCGACGTCGGTCCCGACGGCGCGACCGCGCAGATGCTCGAGGACCTCGCCGTGATGCGCTCGATCCCGAACGTCACCGTGCTGGTACCGGCAGATGCGAACGCTATGCTGCGCGCCTTCCCGCTGACGCTCGAGACCGAAGGGCCGGTCTACATGCGCATTGGCCGCAGCCCGGCGCCGGTGATCCACGACGCCTCGGTGGCGTTCGCGGTCGGCACGGCGATCCGCATGCGCGAGGGGTCGGATGTCACGATCGTCGCCGCCGGCGTGACGATCGCGCGTGCCCTGGACGCCGCCGAGCGCCTGGCGGCGGAGGGGATCTCGTGCGAGGTACTCGACGCCTTCAGCGTCAAGCCGCTCGACGAGGCGACGATCCTCGCGTCGGCTGCGCGCACCGGCGGCGTCGTCACCGCCGAGGACCACAGCGTGATCGGCGGGCTCGGCGGCGCGGTGGCCGAGACGCTCGTGCGCCACCACCCCGTTCCCGTCGAGATGGTCGGCGTCGCCGACCGCTTCGGCCGCTCTGGCGACCCGGAGAAGCTCGCCGCCCACTATGGGGTGGACGCCGCGGCGATCGCCGCGGCAGTGCACCGTCTGCTCGCACGCGGATCACGATCAGGTCAGCCCATACGGCGCTATATCAATGAGTAGTTCCTTTCGCACATACCTGGGGCTCGCTCTCATCTTCGCGCTCACGCTCGCCACCCGCATCGCGTACTACGCCCCCGACCCACACCCCAACACCGGCCCCTGGCTCTACGGCGCGCTGGCGCACAACATCGTCAGCGATGGGCACTGGTTTCAGGTCAACGCGAACGCCGGACCCAACTTTGCGTTCAATGCGCCATCACGACTTGCGGGGCCCGTGGTCGCACCCGCCGAAGCCAATCTCCGGTATGCCGACGCGCACCCGCGGTGGGAGCCGTTTATCGCCGAGCCAGTGGGCGAGGCGGTGCCGCTTGCCGGGCTATGGGAGCTGACCGGAAGCCAGACCTACACGGCCGACGTCCTGATGAAGATCGTGCTCGACGCCTTCGCGGCGCTGCTCGTATACCGCATCGCGATAATGCTCTTCAAACGCCGGCGCGCGGCGCTGGCGGCGGGCCTGATGTACGCGCTCTACCCGCCGATCGCGGAGGTGGTGATCAACCCCAGCAGGGATTTCTGGGGCATGGACCTCACGATTGTCATCCTCGCGCTCTATCTGGAGACGATCAACTCCAAGCGCCCGGGTCGCTGGCTGGTCGCCCTGGGGGTCGTCACTGGAATCAGCCTCTACTTCGACGCAAGCCTGATCGTGCTGCCAGGCGCTCTGGCGCTCACCTCGCTCGCCGTGGCGAACTGGCGCACCGTCCTGCGGCGCGCGCTGATCCCAACCGCGATCGCGCTGCTTTTGCTCGTCCCGTGGACGATCCGCAACTACGACGACTTCCACGCTTTTATCTTCGTCCGCACGAGCCTGGGCACAACCTTGTGGGAGGGCTTGGCGGAGCTCCCAAGCAGCTACGGACCAAAACGCGGCGACTACGCAAACTACCAACTCGTCGGTCGTGCTCTGGGCAACGTGCATTGGGAGACACCAAAGTACGATTCCTACCTCGCCCACCGAGCGCTGTCGGTGATCGAGCGCCATCCGTTCTTCTACCTGAAGACCGTGGCGCACCGCGTCTGGGTCTCCACCCTCGGCGAGCTCGATCCGGAATGGATGAGCAAAGGAACGACCACGCCATTCGCCTACTCGGCCGGCCCATTCGCTTTCGTGATCGCACATCCCTTCCAGCTCCTGCAGCTCGCGCTGATGCCGCTGGTCTTCCTGCTCGCGATGCTGTCGCTCGGACTCACCTGGGCGCGCTACAAGCATGTGCATCTGATTCTGATTGCCCTAGCTGTTTCAATAGCCGTGCCGTATTTGATCATCCATGTCGAGAGCCGCTACATGATGCCGATGACGATCTCCTACCTGTTGTGGATTGGCCTTGGCAGCGATCTGTTGCTGGAACGTGTGCGCGTGTGGCGCCGCGCTCGACTCCTTATGGCGTGAGCGATGAGTGCGAGCGAAGGATGAGCACGGGAACGATCCTGATCGTGAGTGGCGGGATCGAGGCCGTCCCCGGCATCCGCCGCGCGCGCCAGCTCGGTCTGCACGTTGTCGTCAGCGACGGGTCGCCGAGCGCGCCGGGGCTGCTCGCTGGCGACGATCGACTGCTGGCCAGCACCTATGACATCGCGGCGACTGTGGCGGCTGCGCGCTGCTACCACCACGCGGTGCGCCCGCTCGACGGCGTGATCTCGATCGCCTCCGACGTGCCGCTCACCGTCGCGCGCGTCGCTGCCGAGCTCGGCCTGCCCAGCATCTCGCCGGCGACAGCTCGCGTCTGCACCGACAAGCTCGCGATGAAGCGCCGGCTCGCCGAGCATGGGGTGGCCGTGCCCTGGTTCGCACCGGCTCCCACACCCGCCGATCTGCGCGCGCACGTGGCCACCCAGGGGTATCCGCTCGTCGTCAAGCCCTGCGACAGCCGCGGCGCGCGCGGCGTGCTGCTGCTGCGCGACGAGCGCATCGATCTCGACTGGGCGCACGCGCACGCTCAGCGCGAGTCGCCGAGCGGGCGGGTGATGGTCGAGCACTTCCTCGCCGGTCCGCAGCTCAGCACCGAGTCGCTCGTGGTCGACGGCGTGGCCCACACGATCGGCATCGCCGACCGCAACTACGAGCGGCTCGATCGCTTCGCGCCGTACGTGATCGAGGACGGCGGGCAGCTGCCCAGCCGGCTGGCGCCCTCGGCGCTGGCGGACGTGCGTGCGCTGATCCAGTGCGCCGCCGATGCGTTCGCGATCCGCGCGGGCGTGATCAAGGGAGACATCGTGCTGTACGAGAGCACACTTCATGTGATCGAGATCGCGCCGCGCCTCAGCGGCGGGTATCTCTGCACACACGAGATCCCGCTCAGCACCGGCGTCGACTTCGTCGGGCAGGCGCTCCGGATCGCGCTCGGCGAAACCCCTGCGGCGGACGAGCTGCGCGCGCGGCGGAATGTGGGCGTCGCACAGCGCTGGATCTTCCCCGCACCCGGCCGCGTGCGCCGGATCGCCGGGGTCGCGGCAGTGGCGGCGCGCCCCGAGGTGGCGCTGTGCGAGGTGCGGGTCTCGGTGGGAGACACCGTTGCGCTGCCGACCAGCCACACCGCGCGCGCGGGCGTGGTGATGACCACCGGCGCGACTGCCGCACAGGCGGTCGCACATGCGCGCCGGGCGGTGGCTGACATCGAGATCGACACCGAGTCACGCTCCCCCGGCGCGGGCGGCCACGCCTCCCGGGTTGCATACGACCCGCCGGCACACGGCGCGAGGCGACCAGACCCAACCCCTCCCCTACCCACCCCCTCCGACACCACCCCACCAGACGCCGCCCCCGGACCGGCGCGGGGATGGTGAGCACAGACGACCACAGCGCCGTCTACCTCGCGGCTGCGAGCACGATCGCCGCGACGCTCGACGCGATCGAGCTCGACGCGATCGCCGCGGGCCTCGCCGACGTGCGCGCCCGCCGGGGGCGGCTCTTCATCCTCGGCGTGGGCGGCGGCGCGGGGCACGCCTCGCACGCGGTCAACGACTTCCGCAAGCTGTGCGCGCTAGAGAGCTATACGCCGACCGACAACGTCTCCGAGCTGACCGCGCGCACGAACGACGACGGCTGGGAGAGCACGTTCAGCGCCTGGCTCGAAGTGTCCCGTTTGGGCGCGCGCGACGCGCTGCTGGTCTTCTCCGTCGGCGGCGGCTCGCGCGAGCGGGGCGTCTCGATTAACCTCGTCGCCGCGATGGAGGCGGCGCACGCAGTGGGCGCGGCGATCTTCGGCGTCGCCGGTGCACCAGGTGGGACGCTCGCCGCGCTCGCCGACGTGGCGATCCTGATCGAGCCACCGCCGGCGCTGCGCACGCCGCTGGTCGAGTCCTTCCAGGCGGTCGTCTGGCACGCGCTGGTGTCACACCCAGCGCTGGCCGTCAAACAGGGCCACTGGGAGTCGCTCGGCGCGCAGGCTGCGCGGTGAGCGGCGGCTCTCCCGCTCGCGGCCTGCGTCCGGCGGTCTTCCTCGACCGCGACGGCGTGCTCGATGAGCTGGTGGCCGACCCCGCATCGGGCTTTGGGGAGTCGCCGCTGCGGGTCGACGACGTCGGGCTCGTCCCCGGCGCCGCCGCGGCGCTGCGCACGCTCGCCGGGCGCGGCTTCGCGCTGATCTGCATCTCCAACCAGCCCGCCGCGGCGAAGGGGCGGGTGTCGGTTGAGCAGTTGCTGGCCGTGCACGAGCGCGTCGTCGCGCTGCTCGCGCACGAGGGGGCGCGCCTGGATGGATCGCGCCTCTGCCTGCACCACCCCGACGGCATCGTGCCGGAGCTCTCCGGGCCGTGCGCATGCCGCAAGCCCGCGCCGGGGATGCTGCTCGACGCCGCGCACGCACTCGGCGTTGACCCGCGCGCCTCGTGGATGGTCGGAGACACCGATGCCGATGTCGGGGCGGCGCGGGCGGCCGGCTGCCGCACGCTGCTGATCGAGCACGCCGGCAGCATCCACAAGCGCTCGTCGGACATGAGGCCCGATCTGACCGCGCCCGACCTGTCCCGCGGGGCCGCGCTGCTACTAGCAGCATAATTAGAAACATTTTGAAAAAAAGAATCCCTGGTACGTTGCCCGCCAGGTGACCACCCGATGCTCGATCGCATCTCCACGCGGATATTCGCCGACGGCGCCGACCTCGACGGCATCCTCGCGCTCGCGGCCAACCCCCGGATCGAGGGATTCACGACCAATCCCACGCTGATGCGCAAGGCGGGGCTGACCGACTACACGCGCTTCGCGCGCACGCTGCTGGAGCGGATCGACACGCACCCGATCTCCTTCGAGGTGTTCGCCGACGAGCCCGCGGAGATGCGCCGCCAGGCGCGGCTGATCGACTCGTGGGGCGAGAACGTGTACGTGAAGATCCCGGTCACCACGACCGCCGGGCAGCCACTGAGCGCGCTTGTGCGGGAGCTCTCCGAGGAGGGCGTCAAGGTGAACGTCACGGCGGTGTTTACGCCCGCGCAGGTCGAGTCGGTCGCGGTGGCCGTGCGCGACGGAGCGCCATCCTGCATCTCGGTGTTCGCCGGGCGGATCGCCGACGCGGGCGTC
>DATMMB010000036.1:0-2217 GCA_035569895.1 Solirubrobacteraceae bacterium
CGCGCGAACACGCCGCTGTCGCGCACCGCCAGTTGATCCTCCTCGTCGATCCCCGCGAGCGCGGCGCACAGCCCATCGAGCGCGGCTCGCCCCGGGGACTCGGGCAGGTCCACGAGCCCGCCCCAGCGCGAGGGCTGCTCGAGCGCGAGCGTGCGGCCGAGACCCCACACCATCGCTTGCATCGGGCTCCGCACGCACTCCTGCGCTCCCACCGCCACCGCCGCGCGTGTGAGCAGCCACAGCCGACCGCCCACCTGCGCTTCCGACAGCGCCTGCACCAACGCCACGGTCGCCGCCAGACCGCACGGCACTGCCTCGCAGGCGGGGTGTGCGCGCTCGTCCAGCGCAAGCATCGACAACACCCCCGCAAGCTCGAGCACTTCGTCCGCCGGCCGATCCTCCCTATCCTTCCCCGCGTCCTCCTCATCGGCATTCGGCGCCGCGCACTCTCGCAGCCGCCGAGCCAACGCATGGCGATCGGCGGCGCCCGCCGACACTTCGACCGGCACGACGCTCGCGCCGCCGCGCACCAAGGCCCCGATCACGCTCTCGCCCCAACACTCGCGCGCGAGCCCCTGCGGCGCAACCACCAGCCAGCGGCCCGCCAAAGGCCTCCCTCCCTCGCGCGGCGCCCAGGCGTCGAGCTGCTTCCAGCGAACCCGGTAGCACCAATCCTCCTCCGGCGCCAACCGACGCTTGGATGACGCGACCGGCTCCGCCCAGAAGCGCCTGCGCTGAAACGCATAGGTCGGCAGCCTCACCCGCCGCGCGCCGGTCCCCCGCAAGGTCGCCGCCCAATCCACCGCCATGCCGTGAGTCCACAGCTCGCCGAGCGCACCCATCAGCGCGCGAACTTCGGGGCGCGAACCGCGCAGGACCGGCAGCGCCAGTGTCTCGCCGGTGTCCGCGGTGAGCTCCCCGGGGACGCTGTCGCCGAGCTCGGCTAGGCACTCGCGGCTCATCGCGCTCAGCACCCCGTCGGGCCCCAGCTCAAGCAGGCAGCGCACGCCCTGGCCGTGCAGCCACCGCACCCCGTCGGCGAAGCGCACTGTTTCGCGCGCGTGACGCGCCCAGTATCCGGGGTCGGCGAGCTGCTCCGCCGAGAGCGGGGCGCCGGTGAGGTTCGAGACGATCGGGATCCGCGGCGGCGCAAACTGGAGGCCGCCCGCGACCTCGGCGAAGCGCTCGAGCATCTCCTCCATACGGGCCGAGTGAAAGGCGTGCGACACCTGCAGGCGCCTGGTCCTGCGGCCCTTCCGGGCCCAGTCGGCAGCCAGCTGCAGCACAGTGTCCTCCTCGCCGGAGAGCACCACCGCGGATGGGCCGTTGACCGCGGCCAGCGCGACGGCGCGCCCCGCCCCGGCTACCGCGGCTCGCGTCTCCTCCTCGGACGCCTCGACCGCGACCATTGCACCACCGTTCGGGAGCTGCGCCATCAGGCGTCCGCGCGCGGCGACCAGCGTGCAGGCATCTGGCAGCGACAGGGCGCCAGCGACGTGTGCGGCCACCAGCTCGCCCACTGAGTGCCCGATCACGAAGCCCGGCCGCACACCCCACGCCTCCAGCAGACGGAACAGCGCGGTCTCCAGCGCAAACAGCCCCGTCTGTGTGAACAGCGTCTGATCGAGCAGGCCCCCGCTCGCCTCCTCCGGTGCGAACACCACCTCCTTCAGTGAGCGTCCCACGAGCCCGTCGAGGCTGGCGCACGCTTCGTCGAACGCCTCCCTGAACACCGGGAGCGCCGCATACAGCTGCGCTCCCATGCCGGCCCGCTGCCCGCCCTGGCCCGTGAACAGGAACGCCACCCCGCGCCCCGCAGGAGGCGATGGAGCGCTCCCCCACAACACCGCCGCCGACTCCCCCGCGGCGAGCCCGCGCAGCCCATCGAGCAGCTGCGCGCGATCTGCGCCGAGCACGGCCGCCCGTTCCTCCAGCGCCGGACGGCGCGCAAGCGCGAGCGCGATGTCCTGCGCGCGCATCGCCGGGTCCTCCTCGATGCCTCGCAGCAGCGCCTGCGCCTGGCCACGCAACCCCGCCGCACCGCGGCCGGACACCGCCCACACGAGCGGCTCGAGGATCTCGCCCTCCGTGCGCTCATCTCCCGGCACCGGCGGCGCCTCCTCGATGATCGCGTGCACATTCGTGCCACTAATCCCGAAGGAGGAGATCGCCGCACGCCGCGGCTGTTCACCAGCGGGCCAGGAGGTCCTCTCGGTG
>DATMMB010000037.1:0-2131 GCA_035569895.1 Solirubrobacteraceae bacterium
GCGCGCGGCGGGTGCCGGCGGCGCAGGCATGGCTTCAGCGGCGGCTGGCCGCTGGCGTCGTAGCCGCTGGCGTCGTGGCCGCCGCTGGCGTGGTCGCCGGCGTCGTCTCGGCTTCGGCCCTGACCTGGGTGGCGATGAAACGCACCGTCGCCGGCGGAACCTCGCCCACGGCGGTGATCTTGTAGCCATTGATCACCGTCGAGAACGCCGAGGAGGAGCCAACGCGCGCGGAGCGCACCTCGGCAACCTCGCCCGGCCCCGAGGTACCGCGCGACTCGACGAATACCGATACGGCGGCGAGCCCGTCGCTGAACACCAGGTGATCGACCGGCGCGGACGAGCCGGGCAGTGTCTGCGGGCCGCGCATCATCATGCGGAATCCGGGCGGGAGCTTCAGCGCCCGCCACGCCGCGGCAGGGGCCGGCGCGGCGGCGAGCGGCGCAGCGTCGTCGCGCAACCACTGAAAGCCGTCAGTGGCGACGTCGGGGCGAAACTCCGAGTCGGGAATGTGCGCCTGCATCCTCAGGCTGGCGAACACCAGCTGCTCGATCACCTGGCCATCGGTGTCGCACAGCTGCGTCTTGATCGGCATGGCGGTGGAGTCGTCGATCCACAGTCGGTAGCCGTAGCGGAACTCGTCGCGGGGTGAGACCGAGATCACGTGCGTATCGCGGCGGTTGAGACGCATGCGGGCGAGCTCGCGGATGTCGTAGAGGCTCGCGGCCTGAGTGTCGACGGCCGGGATACCGACCAGCGATTCCTGTGCCGGGCGCTGCTCCACCAGCACGGTGCGCCGGTCGGGCAGGTAGCAGGCGAGGCTCGAGCCGGTGCGGATGAATTCGCGGCCCGAGCCGTCGAGCGACACGAGCCGCTCGGTGACCTGCCCGTCCTGCAGGCGGTGGATGATGCGCAGCGTCTCGACCGTGCCGCCCTGCCAGTGGGAGAAAGTGCCGTCGTAGTTGCGCGTCGTGAGCGCCCGGTTCATGCGCTCGAGCCATTCGGCCGGAGTCGCCGCCGGCGCGGCCCGGCGGGCCGGGGAGTTCCCCTCGGCGGCGCAGCTGCGGACCGGCTCGAGCGCCGCGAGCGTGCCGGCGACCGCGACCGCGCAGGCCAGCGCGCGCAGGCGCTGCTTACTGCGCGCTGCCCTTGGCATCGCGCGGGGAGCCCTGTGCGCCGTCCGTAGAGACCGCGATCGGACCCGCTGCCGCCGGCTCGCTCGTCATGAACGAGGAGAGGAGGTTGCGGCGGGCGACGGGCGGGCTGAACATGCTGTGCGCCACCACGTAGTTGGCGAGCTCGGCCGGTACGATCGCCGCACCACCGCGCGCGGCGGGCGGCACTACGTAGCTGTCGGGGCCGGCCGTGCGCGCCACGGCGCGCACGACGGCGGGTGCGGTGACCCGGCTCGCGGGCACGGCGGCCAGCTCGGGCGCAGCCACCACCGCGCCCGGCACCGTGTGTCCACGCAGCCACAGGATCGAGACCGCGGCGACGCTGGCGGCAACGGCGGCGCCGGCTACCGGGCGCACCCAGCGTCGCGGCGCGTGCCCCGACGCGGCTGCCGCCGCGAGCGCCGGCTCCGCGCCCACGATCACGCTCACGCGCCGGGCGACGCGCGCGTTGAGCCGCACGCCGCGCTCGGCGCGTATCGCCGCGGCGATCACCGCGTAACGCTCCCAGCGGGCCCGAATCTCGCCGTCGCGCGACAGGCGGCGGGCGAGCAGTTCGCACTCGGCGGACGCCAGCTCGTCGTCGAACATGGCGGATAGCTGGCTGTCGAGCTCTTCTTTCATCCCAGCTCCTCGGTACGGCCCAGGCCGCCCTCGAACACTTCCCGCAGCCGCCGGTCAATCGCCTCGCGTGCGCGGAAGATCCGCGAGCGCACCGTGCCCACCGGACAGTCCATGGCGGCGGCGATCTCCTCGTACGACAGTCCCTCGAGCTCGCGCAGCACGATCGCCGTGCGCAGGTCCTCGGGCAGCGCCTCGATGGCGGCATTGACGATCGAGCGGATCTCGTCCGTCAGTACCAGGGCCTCGGGGGTTTCGGAATCCTTCATGCGCCCTTGCATGTCGTAAGACTCATCGCTGTTGCGGTCGAGGTCATATTCAATCGGGCTGCGGTCACGCGA
>DATMMB010000038.1:0-4477 GCA_035569895.1 Solirubrobacteraceae bacterium
GTTGACCCCGTAGACCTCGGCGGGGCGGGCGATCAGCCAGCCGCTTTCGTGGCGCCGGACGAGCTGCTCGCACGCCAGCAGCGAGCGCCCCCGCGCGGTGGTGGGCTCGGTGGGGTCGTCCTCCTCCCAGCACTCCCCCGCCCGGCGCAGCCCGCCGAACACGTGCTCGCAGGAGACGAGCGCATAACGGGCGCGCACGGCGCGGGCGGCGGCGAGCGTGTGCTCGGCGCCGCGCAGCTCCAGCTCGGCGAGGTGCGGGTCGCGCGTGTGCGCCTCGGGGTTGGCGACCGCGCCGGCGTGCACGACCACGTCGGGCTCGAGCTCTTCGGCGAGCGCGACGCAGGCGTGGCGGTCGCCGACGTCGAGTTGGGCGGTGCGCGCGCCGAGCAGGCTGATCGGGGTGGTGCGCCACGTGGCGAGCACGCTCCAGCTCTGCTGCGCGGCGGCGGCCGCGACGTTGGAGCCGAGCAGGCCGCTCGCGCCGGTCACGAGCAGGCGCATCGCCGCTCCCTGGCGTCAACCCCGGTGTACCGCCCCTCTCCCTGCTGACCCTCGCGGCGTCGCACTCGCTTGCCGCGCATCATCTCCCATTATACTCCCATGTACAGTTCTATCAAGGGGAGCGGGGCAGGAAGGCGTCGCTGCCGTAGCGCGCGAACGGCACCGGGGAGGAGATCAGGCGGTTGGCGAGCATCCAGCGCGAGAGCGCTTCGATGCGCGGCGGCTGCAGCGTCCCGAACGGAACGCCGCCGGCGTCGAGGAGCGGCAGGTAGGCGCGCAGCGAGGCGGCGGTGAGCGCGCGCGGCAGCGTGGGGTTGGCGGCGAGCAGCTCGCTCAGCGAGCGCGAAGGATCACGCAGCGTGTCTTCATACCCGCGCACTGTCGCCGCCACGAAGTCGCGCACGAGCGCCGGGTCGGCGCGGGCGAGCGAACGGCTCGTGAACGCCACCAGCCCGGGGTAGCCGGGGCCGCCCGCGCGGTACAGCCAGAAGGGCGTGATCGGATGGCCTTCCACGGCCAGGCCGACGCCGTCGTCGGGGATGAAGCCCGTGAAGGCGGCGACGCGCCCGGCGAGCAGAGCCCGGGCGCCGTCGAAGCCGACGGTGACGACGTGCACCTTCGCCGGGTCGCCGCCGGCGTGGCGCACCTCGGTGTCGAGCACCGCGAGGTCGGAGGGCACGCCCGTGATGCCGACGGCGCGGCCGGCGAGCTGCGCGGGCGAGCGCAGGTGCTCGGAGGCGAGCGCGATCAAACCGCCGACGGGGCGCTGCACGATCGCCATCACCGCCTCGTCGCCGGCGCCGTGGGCGATCGCGCCGGCGACGTCGCTGCCGTCGGCGAGCCCGAGCTGCGCGCGCCCGGCGGCGACGAGCGCGAGCGGTTCGACGGTGGCGCTCGGTTCGCGCACCTGCAGGTCGATCTGCTCGCGCCGGTAGTAGCCGGCGGCGAGCGCGCGGTAGATCCCCGCATGGACGGCGTTGGGCGTGAAATCGAGGATCAGCGTGACCGCGACCGGATGCGGAAGGGGGGGAGGGAGGGAGGATGCACCGCCCAGGTTCGCGCTTGCGCTCGTGTTCGAGGAGCCGCAGCCGGCCACGGCGAGCGCGAGCGCCGCGAGCAGCACCGCCACCCCCGTCCAGCGCCTCGCCGCTGCCGCTCGCGCCGGCGGGTGGGGAACCGCCGCGATCACCGGCGGCGTCGCCGCGCATCGGCGGATCGCCGCGCATCGGCGGATCGCCGCGATCGCCTTCGGTGCCGCGAGGTGCAGGTATCGTGCAGTCATCGTGGAGAGCGCCACCACCCCACCCCGGGCTCAGACGGAGACGGCGCCGGCGCGGACGCTATCGGGGGAGCCGGTCGCGGAGCTGTACACCGACGCCGACCTGCCCGCCGGCATCGGCACCGCCGAGGACCCGCTCGGGCGCCCGGGCGAGTACCCGTTCACGCGCGGGGTGTACGAGAGCATGTACCGCGGGCGGCTGTGGACGATGCGCCAGTTCGCGGGGTTTGGCACGAGCGAGGAGACCAACGAGCGCTTCCGCTACCTGCTCGACCACGGCCAGACGGGGCTGTCCACCGCGTTCGACATGCCCTCGCTGATGGGCCACGACTCCGACAGCCCCCGCTCGCTCGGCGAGGTGGGGCGCGAGGGGGTGGCGGTGGACACGGTGGCGGACATGACCACGCTGTTCGCCGGCATCGACCTCGGTGCGGTGACGGTGTCGATGACGATCAACGCGCCGGCGGCGATCATGCTCGCCTTCTACGTCGCCGCCGCCGAGGCGGGCGAGGAGCAGCCGGCCGGGCCGATCCCGGCTGAGCGGTTGGCGGGCACGATCCAGGCGGACATCCTCAAGGAGTACATCGCCCAGAAGGAGTGGTGCTTCCCGATCGACCCGGCGATGCGGCTGTGCGGGGACATGATCGAGTGGTGCACGCGCAACATGCCGCGCTGGCACCCGATCTCGATCTCCGGCTACCACATCCGCGAGGCGGGGGCGACCGCGCAGCAGGAGCTCGCGTTCACGCTCGCCGACGGCCTCACGTACGTGCGCCAGGCGGTCGCGCGCGGCCTCGACGTCGACGACTTCGCGCCGCGGCTGAGCTTCTTCTTCAACGCGCAGATCGACCTGTTCGAGGAGATCGCCAAGTACCGCGCGGCGCGGCGCATCTGGGCCAGGGAGATGCGCGAGACGTTCGGCGCGAAGAACCCGCGCTCGTGGCTGATGCGCTTCCACGCGCAGACCGCCGGCGTCAGCCTGACCGCGCAGCAGCCGCTCAACAACATCGTGCGCACCACCGTGGAGGCGCTCGCGGCCGTGCTGGGCGGCGCGCAGTCGCTGCACACCAACAGCTACGACGAGGCGCTCGCGCTGCCGACCGAGGAGGCGGTGCGGGTGGCGCTGCGCACCCAGCAGGTGCTCGCCCACGAGACCGGCGCCGCGAGCACAGCCGACCCGCTCGGCGGCAGCTACTTCGTGGAGGCGCTCACCGACCGCATGGAGGCGAGCTGCTACGAGTACTTCGCGAAGATCGAGCAGCTCGGCGGGATGGTGGAGGCCGTCAAGCGCAACTTCCCCCAGCGCGAGATCGCGGACGCCGCGTTCGAGCTGCAGCGCGAGATCGACGCCGGCGAGCGGATCGTCGTCGGCGTCAACAGCCACGTGCTCGAGGACGAGGAGCAGATCCCGATCCTGCGCGTCGATCACGCGCTGGAACGCAAGCAGCTCGAGCGCCTGGCGACGGCGCGCGCGGGCCGCGACGGCGCCGCGGTCGAGCGCACGCTCGCGGCGCTGCGCGAGGCGGCGGTGACGCCCGCACGCAACCTGATGGACCCGCTGCTGCACTGCGCGCGCGCGTGCGCCTCCGAGGGCGAGATCGTCGAGTCCTTGCAACAGGTGTTCGGCGACTACACCGAGACCCCGGTGTTTTAAGCATGAGGGGGCTAAGCCCCCTCATGGGCTCCCCCCGCTGCGGCGTTACCAGGCCCCACTGGGGCTGGTTTGCGTGTGTGTTTTTTGTCTCTACTACTTCATTTTGTAAAGTCGTTAGGGGTAAAAGAGGACATCGACACGTCCATCCCAACCTGCTCTTAACTCGACCTTTGCCTGCGCTTAGGGCGCAGTGACGTACCTTGAAGGTTGATGGCCGAGCGACGGATCGACAGGCGCACGTTCATCAAGGGAGGGGTGGTCGCGGGCGGCGCGCTGCTCGGCGGCAGCGCGATGGCGGCCGTCGCCAAAGAGGTCGCCGAGTCGCCGGCGCCCGCTCCGCATCGCCGCCACCGCGCCCAGCAGGCCACCGCCCCCGCGCAGACGGTGCCCGAGCAGGCGCTCGCGCCGCGCACGCAGAGCGCGCCGCGCGGCGCCGGCCGGCACCCGGCGGGGCCGAACATCCTCGTGATCGTGGTGGATCAGCTGCGCACGCCGCAGTGGTTCACCGCCTCGCCGGCGCTCGCGCGGATGCTGCCCAACATCTCCCGGCTGCGCCGCGAAGGGGTCTCCTTCGAGCGCCACTACACGGCGTCCAACGACTGCACGCCGGCGCGCTCGACGCTGCTGACCGGCCTCTACACCCACCAGACGGGGTGCATGATCACGGGCGGCTCGACGCTCGACCCCGGCTTCCCGACGTGGGGATCGATGCTGCGCGAACACGGGTACGCCACCTGGTGGTACGGCAAGTGGCACCTCACGCACGGCGACAACAAGTGGACGGCACCCCAGGACGCGGGCGCCCTCGAACCGTACGGCTTCGAAGGCGGCACCTACCCCTCGCCCGACGGCGGCCCCGGCCAGGGGTGGCGCGTGGACCCGCTGATCGCCAACCAGTTCGAAGCGTGGTTCGACGAACACGGCCACTCCGCGCAGCCGTGGTGCACGACCGTGTCGTTCGTGAACCCGCACGACATCGCCTGGTGGTACAAGTGGAGCGAGCGCGTGCCCGCCGAGGCGAGCGCGCCGGCGCTCGTGCGGGG
>DATMMB010000039.1:0-4826 GCA_035569895.1 Solirubrobacteraceae bacterium
CGGCGACGTCGCGCTCGCCGCGAAGGCGGTCGCGGACTACGCGCGCACGACCCAGCTGCTGCCCTTCAAGGGCGGGCTGATGTCCGGCGCCACGATCGACGCCGAGCAGATCCGCGCGCTCTCGCGACTGCCCTCGCGCGAAGTGCTCTACGGGCAGCTCGTCGGCGTCGTCGCCGCGCCCGTGTCGGGACTTGTGCGCACGCTGAACGCGCTGCTCGGCGGCCTCGCCGTGGCGCTCGGCGGGGTGCGCGAGAAGAAGGAGTCCGGCGAGATCCCCGCCGGCGAGACCACGACTGAGAACCAAGCTGAGCCGGCCCCCGAGGCGGCAACAGACGACAACCAGGCGGACGCCTCGGCTGAGGCCGACACCGCCGAGACGAACCCCAAGGAGGACTGACCGATGGCAACCAGCACCCAGGATTGGATCGATGAGCTCAAGGGCATCTCCGTGCTCGAGCTCGCCGAGCGCATCAAGGCGCTCGAGGAGGAGTTCGGCGTCTCCGCCGCGGCCGTGGCCGCGCCGGTGGTGGCGGCGGCCGGCGCGGGCGGCGGCGAGGCGGCGGCCGAAGAGGAAGGCCCCAGCACCGTCGACGTGGTGCTCATGGGCGCCGGCGACAAGAAGATCCAGGTGATCAAGGTCGTGCGCGCCGCCACCGGCCTCGGGCTCAAGGAGGCGAAGGCGCTCGTCGACGAGGCCCCCAAGCCGGTGAAGGAGGGCATCGAGAAGGACGAGGCCGACAAGCTCAAGCAGGAACTGGAGGAGGCGGGGGCGACGGTGGAGCTGAAGTAGGTGAGGCTACAATCGACGCGATGACCACTCGTGAGCAGGCACACAAGCTGCTGGACGAGTTGCCCGAGTCCGAGATCGAGCCGGTGGTTGATTGCATTGCCTCTCGTGGCAATGAGAGCCGGCAGGGCGACAGTTTTGCCCGCTGGCTGGACTCCAGGCCCGAGGAGGACGAGGAGATCACCGGTGAGGAGGAGGCCGCTGTGCAAGCGGCTCGGGACGAAATCGCGGCGGGAGCTCCGCTGATCCCGTTCGATGAGATCAAGCGCGAGCTCGGGTGATGATCGTCGTCCAGCGCGTCCTGCCGCGCGGCAGAGCATACGATCGCTGAGCAACGACTCGGCCAGCCACCGAGACTCGCAATCGTCTTTTTTGCCCGTCTTTACCCGCGCCTAACAAATCGGCGCATTTTCCGGTAGAATGCCCGCCGCTGGCCGATAGCCGCAGCCGTCCCAGAGGGATCGACGCCACGCCACATACGGGGTGTCAGGGGACGGGGTCCGTGAGGCGCCGGCTGCCCACTTGAGGGCGGCGTTCCTCTGTGCTATCTTCACGGGTCGCGCTTGCGCCTCGCCGTTGCTCACTCGTCGTGTCGTCTCTCTCCTCGAAGGAGTCTTCCTTGGCTGCTGCTGATGCCCTCCGGACGCGCCGCACGTTCGCGCGTCTGAACAAGCCCTGCGACGTACCCAACCTAATCGATATCCAGCGCCGCTCGTTCGAGTGGCTCACCGACCCGCGCAAAGGCGGGCTGCGCGAGACGATCGACGACATCTCGCCGATCGAGGACTACACCGGCAACCTCGCCGTGCAGTTCGGCGAGATCGCCTTCGACGTGCCTGTCGCCTCGCTGGAACAGTGCCGCGAGAAGGACCTGACATTCGCCCGCCCGCTCACCGTCACGGTCGCGTTCATCAACCGCGAGACCGGGGAGATCCGCGAGCAGTCGGTGTTCATGGGCGACTTCCCGTGGATGACCGAGCGCGGCACGTTCGTGATCAACGGCACCGAGCGCGTGGTCGTCACGCAGCTCGTGCGCTCGCCCGGGGCCTACCTGATGGAACCGAAGGACCGCGAGAAGCAGGTGTTCATCGCCAACCTGATGCCCGCCCGCGGCTCCTGGCTGGAGCTCGAGATCGACAAGAAGGGCAAGGTGTACGTCCGCATCGACCGCAAGCGCAAGCTGCCCGTCACGGTGCTGTTGCGCGCGATGGGCTATGCCTCTGATGAGGAGATCCTGCGGATCCTCGAGGACTCCCACTACATCGCCAACACGCTGGAAGCTGACACCGAGGCCACGCGCAGCGAAGAGGGCTCGCTGATCGAGCTGTTCAAGAAGCAGCGCCCCGGCGAGCCGCCGAGCGTCGAGAACGCCAAGGCGCTGCTCAACCAGCTGTTCTTCGACCCCAAGCGCTACGACCTCACGCGCGTGGGGCGCTACAAGCTGAACTCGCGCCTCTCCCAGAGCACCGACCTCGACGTGCGCACGCTCACCAAGGACGACATCGTCGCGCTGATCAAAGAGCTGGTGTCGCTGCCCAAGCGGCTCGGCCTGCCCGAGAAGCCGGAGGTGGAGATCAAGGATTACGCCGCCGAGGCGCTGTCGATGCCGCGCGAGCCGGTCGCCGACCACCTCGACGAGTACGAGCACTTCGGCAACCGCCGCCTGCGCACCGTCGGCGAGCTGATCCAGGAGGCGTTCCGCATCGGCCTGTACCGCATGGAGCGCGTGGTGCGCGAGCGCCTGACGACCGAGGACGCCGACACCATCACCCCGCAGACGATCATCAACATCCGCCCCGTGGTCGCGGCGTTGAAGGAGTTCTTCGGCTCCTCGCAGCTCTCGCAGTTCATGGACCAGACCAACTCCCTGGCCGGGCTCACCCATCGCCGCCGGCTGTCCGCGCTCGGCGCCGGCGGGCTCACGCGCGAGCGCGCGCCGATCGAGGTGCGCGACGTGCACCCCACCCACTACGGGCGCATGTGCCCGATCGAGACGCCCGAGGGTCCCAACATCGGCCTGATCGGCTCGCTCTCCTCGTTCGCCGAGGTCTCCGAGCACGGCTTCGTCACCACCCCCTACCGGGTGGTGAAGGACGGCGCGCTCACCGAGGAGATCGTCCGCCTCGACGCCACCCAGGAGGAGGAGCGGCTGATCGCCCAGGCCAACACGCCCTACGACGCCAAGACCGGGAAGCTGAAGGGCACCGAGATCCTGTGCCGCACGCAGGCCGGTCAGTACGTGACCGTCGGCCCCAAAGACGTCGACCTGCTCGATGTCTCGCCCGAGCAGATCTGGTCGGTAGCCACCGCGATGATCCCGTTCCTCGAGCACGACGACGCCAACCGCGCGCTGATGGGCTCCAACATGCAGCGCCAGGCGGTGCCCTTGTTGAAGGCCGACGCGCCGCTGATCGGCACCGGCATGGAGCGCCGCGCGGCGCTCGACACCGGCGACGTGCTGCTCGCCAAGAGCGCGGGCACCGTCGAGTACGTCGATGCCAACCAGATCACCGTGCAGAGCGCCGACGGCCCCGAGGAGTACGAGTTGCAGAAGTTCATGCGCTCCAATCAGGGCACTTTGATCCACCACAAGCCGCGCGTCGACGCTGGGCAGAAGGTGAAGGCCGGCGACGTGCTCGCCGACGGGTCGTCCACCGACAAGGGCGAGATGGCGCTCGGCAAGAACCTGATGGTCGCGTTCATGTCGTGGGAGGGCTACAACTTCGAGGACGCGATCATCCTCTCCAAGCGTCTCGTGCAGGACGACGAGCTCACCTCGATCCACATCGAGGAGTATGAGATCGACGCGCGCACCACCAAGCTCGGCGAGGAGGAGATCACCCGCGACATCCCCAACCGCTCGGAGGAGTCGCTGCGCAACCTCGACGACCGCGGGATCGTGCGCGTCGGCGCCGAGGTGCTCTCCGGCGACCTGCTGGTCGGCAAGGTGACGCCCAAGGGCGAGACCGAGCTGACCGCCGAGGAGAAGCTGATCCGCGCGATCTTCAAGGAGAAGGCGCGCGAGGTCCGCGACACCTCGCTGAAGGTGCCCCACGGCGAGGGCGGCGTGGTGATCGACGTGAAGACCTTCTCGCGCGACGCCGGCGACGATCTGCCGCCCGGCGTCAACGACCTCGTGCGCGTGTTCGTCGCCAAGAAGCGCAAGATCTCCGAGGGCGACAAGCTGGCGGGCCGCCACGGCAACAAGGGCGTGATCTCGAAGATCGTCGACGTGCAGGACATGCCGTTCCTGGAGGACGGCACGCCGGTCGACGTGATTCTCAACCCGCTCGGCGTGCCCTCGCGCATGAACGTCGGGCAGATCCTCGAGACCCATCTCGGCTGGGTCGCCGCGCAGGGCTGGTATGACGATGGCAGCTCCGCCTACGAGGAAGCATCCGGGGAACGGCGCAACGGCGACCCCGTGCGTGTATATGTCTCCACGCCGGTGTTCGACGGCGCCACCGTCGAAGACGTCGACCAGGCGCTCGTCAAGTGGCAGGACGCCCACACCGGGCGCATCCGCATGGACGTCGACAAGTCGCGTCGCCCCGGTGAGCAGGCGTCGGGCAAGATGACGCTCTTCAACGGCCGCTCCGGCGAGCCGTTCGCCGAGCAGGTGACGGTCGGCTACATGTACATCCTGAAGCTGCTGCACCTCGTCGACGACAAGATCCACGCGCGCTCCACCGGTCCTTACTCGCTGGTCACCCAGCAGCCGCTGGGCGGCAAGGCGCAGTTCGGCGGGCAGCGCTTCGGCGAGATGGAGGTGTGGGCGCTGGAGGCGTTCGGCGCCGCCTACACGCTGCAGGAGATGCTCACGATCAAGTCCGACGACACCGTCGGGCGCGTGAAGGCATACGAGGCGATCGTCAAGGGCGAGAACATCGCCGAGCCCTCGATCCCCGAGTCCTTCAAGGTGCTGCTCAAGGAGATGCAGTCGCTGGCGCTCGATGTCAACGTCGTCTCCGAAGAAGGCCAGCGCGCGGAGATGCGCGACGAAGACGACGACCTGCTGCGCGCCGCGGAGGAGCTCGGC
>DATMMB010000040.1:0-3697 GCA_035569895.1 Solirubrobacteraceae bacterium
CGGCGCATCGACAACCAGCTGCGCGGGCGCTCCGGCCGCCAGGGGGACCCCGGCGAGACGCGCTTCTTCCTCTCCGCCGAGGACGATCTGATCCGCCTCTTCGCGGGCGATCGCATCTACAAGATCCTCGACAAACTCGGCGGCGTCGACGCGGAGGGCAACGAGGAGCCGATCGAAGCGGGGATGCTCTCCAAGCAGATCGAAAAAGCGCAGCGCAAGGTGGAGGAGCAGAACTTCCTGATCCGCAAACGCGTGCTCGAGTACGACGACGTGATGAACGAGCAGCGGCGCGTGATCTACGCCTACCGCGACGAAGTGCTCGAAGGCAAGCCGATGGGCGAGCAGGCGCGCAAGGAGATCGCCGGCGTGATCGAGCGCACGATCGCCCAGTACACCGAAGGCGACTACCTCGAGGACTGGGACATCGACGGGATGTTCACCGCGCTCTCGCAGTTCTTCGCGCTCGATATCGACCCCGACGAGCTCAACCCCGAGGCGATCGATCACGCCCATCTCACCGAGCGTCTCTCCGAGCAGGCGCTGGCGCGCTACGACGCGCGCGAGCAGGAGTTCGGCGAGGAGTTGATGGGGCAGCTGGAGCGCTTCCTGCTGCTGCAGATCATCGACGAACGCTGGCGCGAGCACCTGCTCGACGTCGATTACCTGCGCGAAGGGATCGGGCTGCGCGGCTTCCTGCAGATGGACCCGCTGGTGGCCTACAAGAACGAGGCGTACAAGCTCTTCGGCGACCTCATCAACTCGGTGTGGGCCGACTACGCGCGGCTGATCTTCAACGTGCAGGTGCAGCTGCGCGACGAGAACGGCAACGGCGCGTTCGACGGAGCGGGCGGGCTTCCGTCGCCCGCGTTTGCGGCCGCCGGCAACCCCACCCGTCCCGGGCGGGTCTCCTACTCGGGCGGCAGCGCCGCGATGGGCGCGGGCGCGATCGCGGCGGCGGCGGCCAACGCCGGCGCCACCGGCTCCGCACAGGCGTATGCCGGCAACGGCGGCGAGGAGCGCGAGCTCGCGCAGGTGGCGGTAGAGCAGCGCGTGGTGGACGCCGAGCACCAGGTGGGGCGTAACGACCCGTGTTGGTGCGGGAGTGGGAAGAAGTACAAGAAGTGCCACGGCGCATAGGAGCGCCGTGGACGCGGCGCATAGCTGCGTCCTCAGTCGCTCGTGTGCAAAGCACACTTCGCTCCTTGCGTCCTTCACCAACAGCTTCGCTGTCGGTGCTGGCTTGGTCCACGACACTCCTACAGGCTTGTTCTCGTTGAGGCGCGTAGGAGTGCCGTGGACGCTGATAGCGTGAGGGCATGGCCACCACCGCTTCCACCGAGTCGGTTCCGCAGAGACTCGCGGCCATCCGTGAGCAGTTGAAGCTGCTCGCGGACTATCTTTGACCCGGCTGGGCTGGAGGGGCGGGCGCAGGAGCTCGCCACGGAGATGGAAGCGCCTGGCTTCTGGGATGACTCCGAGCGGGCGGCGAAAGTCTCCGCCGAGCACGCGCGGGTGGCGCGGCGCCTGGAGATGTTCCGGACCCTGGAAGGGGATGTCGAGGATCTCGAGGGCTTGGCGGAGCTCGCGCAGGAGGATGAGTCGCTGGCGGCGGAGGTCGAGCAGCACATCGCCTTTGCCGAGACGCGGCTGGCGGGGCTCGAGGAGCAGCGCCTCTTCTCCGGCCCCTACGACGCCGGCGACGCGCTCGTGAGCGTCAACGCCGGCGCGGGCGGCACCGACGCGCAGGACTGGGCGGAGATGGTGTTGCGCATGGAGATGCGCTGGGCCGAGTCGCGCGGCTTTCAGCTGGAGCTGCTGGAGGCGGGCGCCGGCGAGGAAGCGGGGATCAAGTCGGCGACGTTCCGCGCCAGCGGCGAGAACGCCTACGGGCTGTTCGGCGCCGAGCGCGGGGTGCACCGGCTGGTGCGGCTCTCCCCGTTCGACTCCGCCCACCGCCGCCACACGAGCTTCGCGGGGGTGGAGGTGGCGCCGATCGTGGCGGAGGCCGGCGAGATCGAGATCGCCGACGACGACCTGCAGGTCGACACCTACCGCGCCTCCGGCGCCGGCGGGCAGCACGTCAACAAGACCGACTCCGCCGTGCGCATCACCCACCGCCCGAGCGGGATCGTGGTGCAGTGCCAGAACGAGCGTTCGCAATCCTCCAATCGCGCCACCGCGATGGCGATGCTGCGCGCCAAGCTGCTGGAGCGCCGCGAGCGCGAACGCCAGGAGGAGATCGCGCGCGAGAAGGGCGAGGCGCAGAATGTCAACTTCGGCTCGCAGATCCGCTCCTACGTGCAGCACCCCTACACGCTCGCCAAAGACCACCGCACGGGGTATGAGATGGGCGACGTGCAGCGCGTGCTCGATGGCGACCTCGACGGGTTCGTGCGCGCGTATCTGCTGAAGGCCGCGGCGGCGGGATAGTGGACCGCGAGGCGCTCACCGCGCTCGTGCGGCGGGCGTTGGCGGAGGATGTCGGCGCCGGCGATGCGACCACCGATGCGACCGTCGCGCCCGGCGCGCGTGCACGGGCGACCATCACACAGAAGGCGCCCGGGGCAATCTATGGCCTGGCCGTCGCCGAAGCGACGTTCTCACACCTCGACCCCGATGCGCGCTGCGCGCGGCTGGTGGGGGAGGGGGTGTGGCGCGAGGAGGAGGGCGGACCGGTGCTCTGCGTGGAGAGCCGCGCCCGCGTGCTGCTCACGGGCGAGCGCACCGCGCTCAACTTCCTTGGCCACCTCTCCGGCGTCGCGACGGTGGCCGCGCGCGCCGCGCGCGCGGTGGAAGGCACGGGCGCGAAGGTGCTCGACACGCGCAAGACCACGCCGGGGCTGCGGGCCTTGGAGAAGGCGGCGGTGGCAGCCGGCGGGGTGGGCGGGGTCCAAAACCACCGGGTGGGGTTGTACGACGCGATTCTCATCAAGGAGAACCACATCGCCGCCGCCGGCGGGATCGCGCGGGCGGTGGCGCTCGCGCGGGCGGCCGCGCCCGAGCTGGCGGACACGTTGGAGGTGGAGGTGCGCAACCCCGAGGAGATCGCCCAGGCGCTCGCCGCCGGCGCGCCGCGGCTGCTGCTCGACAACATGGACCTGGCGCAACTGCGCGCCGCGGTGGCACAGGTCGCCGGGCAGGCGCAGCTCGAGGCCAGCGGCGGCGTGACGCTGCGAACGCTGCCGGAGATCGCGCGGACGGGGGTAGACTGGATCTCGATGGGCGCCCTCACCCACTCGGCGCCCGCCCTCGACCTCTCGATGATCCTGGAGGCGCCCCAGTGAACCTCCCGATGATTCCCACGCAGGCTCCGTCGCCCAAGCTCTCACCGGAGGAGATCGCGACGTTGCAGCAGGAGGTGCGCGCGCTCGCCGCCGAGCGCGGCGCGGTGATCCTCGCGCACAACTACCAGGTGCCGGAGATTCAGGACGTGGCCGACTACGTGGGCGACTCGCTGGGCCTCTCGCGCAAGGCGGCTGTGGCCGAGGGCGGGGTGATCGCGTTCTGCGGCGTGCACTTCATGGCCGAGACCGCCTCGATCCTCTGCCCGCAAAAGACCGTGCTGATCCCCGACCTCGACGCCGGCTGCTCGCTGGCCGCGTCGATCGACGCCGAACAGCTGCGCGCGTGGAAGCAGCGTTACCCCGATGGCATCGTCGTGATGTACGTCAACACGACCGCCGAGGTCAAGGCGCTG
>DATMMB010000041.1:0-11199 GCA_035569895.1 Solirubrobacteraceae bacterium
AGGTGTGCGTCTGCGGTCGCGACCGCGACATCCTCGGCGACGCCGTCGCAGAGCTGAACGCGCTGGCGGGACCCAGCCAGCGAGTGCTCGGCGTGCTCGCCGACGTCTCGGCGCCCGGGGAGGCGGAGCGGCTGGTGAAGAGTGCTCTCGGCCATCTGGGTGAGCTCACGATCCTCGTTTCCAACGCCGGTGTCTACGGCCCCATGGGACCATTTGATCGCACCGATTGGCATGAGTGGGTGCGGGCAGTCGAGATCAACCTGTTCGGATCGGTGCTCGCCGCGCGCGCCGTGGCGCCTCATTTCACAAGCCGTGGCTACGGCAAGATCGTCCAGCTCGCGGGCGGCGGCGCCACCGCGCCCCTGCCCAGGTTCAGCGCTTACGCGACCTCCAAGGCCGCGGTGGTGCGCTTTGCCGAGACGCTCGCTTGCGAGCTGCGCGAGCACCACGTGGATGTGAACGCGATCGCGCCCGGGCCGCTCAACACGCGAATGCTGGACGAGGTGCTGGCGGCTGGCCCCGAGCGAGTGGGGGAGGAGTTCTACCGTCGCGCGCTCGAGCAACAGCGCGCCGGCGGAGTCGCGCCGCGCCGTGCAGCCGAGCTCGCCGTCTTCTTGGGATCGAGGGCCAGCGACGGAATCACCGGCAGATTGTTGAGCGCCGTATGGGATCCCTGGGCGCAGCTACCCCAGCACAGCGCCGATCTCGAGGGTGACATCTACACGCTGCGGCGCATCGTGCCCGCGGATCGCGGCCTCGATTGGGGAGCGGCGTGATGGCCGGGGTCCGAGATGCGCGGGGCGGTGAGCAACCGATCGCGACCGGCTCCGCCGACATGGGCTCCGACATGGGCGGCGACGACATGGGCTCCGACATGGGCGGCGGCGACATGGGCTCCGACATGGGCTCCGCCGACATGGGCGGCGGCGACATGGGCGACGACGACGTCCACACGGCCCGCGGCGGCACCCACACGGCCAACCGTGCCGCCCACCGGGGGCGCGTGGGGTCGCAAACCACAGGCGTCGAGCTGGAGCGCACGGATGGGGCTGTCGGAGTGAGCCGGCGCGAGGGCCGCGGTGAGCGCCGCAGCCTCAGCGTCGTGATTCCCGCCTACAACGAGGAAGCCAACATCGAGCAGGTGTATGTGCGATTGCGAGCCGCGCTGGAGACGCTGGACATGGATTGGGAGTTGATTTTCTGCGTCGACCCTTCCAGCGACCGGACCGAGGAGCTCATCCTGGAGCGCCGCCGGCGCGATTCCCGCGTGAAGATGCTGCGCTTCTCGCGGCGCTTCGGTCAGCCGATGGCAACGATCGCCGGCCTGGAGGCCGCCGGCGGCGACGCGGTGGTGGTGATCGACTGCGACCTGCAGGACCCCCCCGAGCTGATCCCGCAGTTGGTGGCGAGCTGGCGCGAGGGCCATGACGTCGTCTATGCGCAGCGGCGCACGCGCGCTGGCGAGACGCTGCCCAAGCGGATCGTGTCCGCGCTCGGCTACCGCCTGATCGCGCGCACCGCGGAGGTTGAGATCCCGCCCAACACAGGCGACTTTCGCCTGCTCAGCCGACGCGTGGTGGACAACGTGGTAGCACTGGGAGAGCACCATGGCTTCCTACGGGGGCTCGTCGCGCTGGTGGGGTTCGAGCCGGCAAGCGTGCTCTACGACCGCGACGCGCGCGCGGCCGGCGCGAGCAAGTACAACCGTTTCCTCGGCTCAGTGCTGATCGGCCTCAACGGGCTGGTCGGCTTCTCGCGCTACCCGCTGCAGCTGATCTCGATGCTCGGCATCGCGCTGTCGGGGGTAGCGCTGCTGCTGGGCGTTGTGTACTTCACGCTGAAGCTTTTCGGCGCGGTGCACTTCCCGATCGGCACACCGACAGTCGTGATCTCCGTTGCCTTCTTCAGCGGCATACAGCTGTTGTCGTTGGGCGTGATCGGCGAGTACGTGGGGCGCATCTACGACGAGGCCAGGCGGCGACCCAAGTACATCGTCGAGTCCCGCCACGGCTTCGAGGAGCCGGGCGCGTGAGCGCGGGCGGCCGCTCGCCGGGACGAGCAGGGCGCCTGGACGCGGGCCGCTCCTCCCCCGCGGGCGAGCCGGCTCGAGCGCGCGCGATCGGGTGCCCCCCGCCCCGGTGGCGCGCAGTGGACGACGCGGACGCACTGCCGCCGGTGTGCATCCTCGCCGGGGGACTCGGCACGCGCCTGGGCGAGCGCACCCGCGCCACGCCCAAGCCGCTGATCGAGGTGGCGGGCGAGCCGTTCGTCTACCACCAGTTGCGGTTACTCGCGGCCCACGGTACCCGCGAGGTGGTGCTGTGCGTCGGCCACCTCGGAACGCAGATCCAGGAGCGCGTCGGCGGCGAGCGCTTTGGGCTGCACGTCGCCTACAGCTTCGACTCGCCCGGGCTCGACGGCACGCTCGGCGCGATCCGGCGCGCGCGCGGGTTGCTCGGCGAGCGCTTCCTCGTGCTCTACGGCGACACCTACCTGCGCCTCGACTACGCGGCCGCCGCGGCCGGCTGGCGGGCGAGCGGGCTGCCGGCGATGATGACGGTGCTGCGCAACGACGCCCGGTGGGAGACCTCGAACGCGGACTACACGGCTGGTCGCGTGGTGGCGTACGACAAGCACGCGCCCAGCCGGTCGATGCGCTGGATCGACTACGGTCTGGAGGGTCTGACGGCGGCGGCGCTCGATTGCGCGCCCTCCCACGCCAACGACCTCGCCGACCTCCTGCGCGAGCTCGCGCGCGAGGGCCTACTCTACGGCTTCGAAGCGCGCAAGCGCTTCCATGAGATCGGCACCCCGCGGACCCTGGCCGAGACCGACGCGTTTCTGCGCGCTCGGGCTCGGCGCGGCGACCCAACCGCGGACGGGCTCCCGTGAGCTCGCGCGGGGCGCACGCGCGGGAGACGGCGCTGGCACTGCTCACATCTGAATCCGGCCTGCTTGGGCTCTGCGTGCGCTTCGTGCTGGCCGGCGGCGTCAGCACAATCGTCTACCTGCTGATCACCACGATCGCGGCGATCGTCGTCGGGTTGCCCTTCCAGGCCGCACTCGCGCTCGGCTTCTGCGCGTCCTTCTGCCTCGGCTTCATGGTCCAGCGCCGGTTCGTATGGGTGAGGCGCGAGCGATACGTCCTGCCGATCCATCGTCAGGCCGGCCGCTTTCTGCTCATGGCCTGTTTTCAGTACAGCACCACCGCGCTTGCGACTGCGCTGCTCCCCCCTGTGCTGGGGGTGCCGACCGAGATCGTCTACCTGGCAATGGTTGCGCTGCTCAGCGTGGTCAATTTCATGGTGCTGCGCCACCGCATCTTCCATGCCGTCCCAGCCGCGGGCGAGTCGGCGGGGCCGGTCGAGCCGGGAGGCCTGGCCGACACCGCTCAGATGGTATCTGATAATAGAAACGTTTCTTATTATTTGTCATAAGTGAAGTTATGTGATTGAGTGCCGCCATGCCCCACGGAGCACCTGAGCTCGACCTCGCCTCCCGCCCACCCCGGTCATTCGTTGCACTGATCACCGGCGCCTCGAGCGGCATCGGCGAGGCCACCGCCCGGCGCATCGCGCTCGAGCCCGGCGCGGCGGTCGTGCTGGTGGCGCGGCGCGAGGAGCGCCTACGGGCACTCGCCGCCACGCTCGGCGCCCCCGCCAGCTTCATCGTTGCCGACCTGCTCGACGAGCAGGCGCCTGCGCGCATCCGCGCATACGTCGAACAGCGCTTCGGCCGCCTGGACCTGCTCGTGAACAACGCCGGTCGCAACTCGCGCGCGACCTTTGCCGCCGGCGGCTACGAGGAGGTGCGGAGCACGATGGCGATCAACTTCGACGCCCAGGTGCGGCTCGCCGAGGAGTTGCTGGCGCTGCTGCGCTCCTCGGCGCCCAGCGCGATCGTGAACGTGTCCAGCATGGCCGCACGCCTGCCGACGCCCGGCACGGGCGCCTACTGCGCGTCGAAGGCCGCGCTCGCCGGCTGGTCGGACGCGCTGCGGGCCGAGGAGCGTGGGCAGGGGGTGCACGTGGGACTCGTCCTGCCGGGCTCGATCCCGACCGAGAGCTTCCCGCAGATCGAGCTGCTGTCGAAACCGCAGACGCGCTGGATGGTCTCCACGGCGGAGCGGGTCGCGGAGGCGATCTGCGACGCCGGCATTCGCCGCCGTCGCGAACGTTACGCGCCCAGGCCCTTCGCGCTCGGCGCCGTGCTCCGGGTGCTGGCGCCGAGCTTGAGCGGCGCGCTTCAAGAGCGTCTCGCCGCTGATCTGCCGGGGGAGGAGGCCGGCGCGGAGCCGGCGCAGTCGCATGTGGCGTGGTCGGCGCCGGGCCCGTCGAGGGCGGACGCCCGGGCATGAGCCTGCCGCTGTGGCACGTGGCGCTGAGCGTCGGCGACCTGCGCCGCACGCACCGCTGGTATGCCGACACGCTCGGCCTGATGTACGCGCGCGGCACCAGCCTGATGGCCGGTCCGCTGCTCTCCTGGACGCTCGGCCTGCACGGCGCGGCCACCAGCTGCTGGTGGCTGAACGACCGCCAGGACCTCTTCCAGCTCGAGGTGTTCGAGTTCAGGCGTCCGCTCAGCCGCCCCCTGCCGGCCGACTGGCGGCCCTGCGACATCGGCTACACCACGCTCTCCTTCCACGTCGACGATCTCGACGCCACGCTGCGACGAGCCGCGCGCAACGGCAGTCCGCCGCTCGCCGACCCGATTGGCGCGCCGAGCGCGCGCCGGGCGTGCGTGCGCGACCCCGACGGCGTGCTCGTCGAGCTGATGGAGGACGATCCCCGCGAGTCCCCGCCGCGAGACCGACCCCGTGCGGACGTACCTGCCGTCGCGCGCAGCATCACGCTCTCCGTCGCCGACCTCGCGTGCTCCCGCCGCTTCTTCGTCGAGGGCCTTGGCCTCAGGGATGCCGCCGGGCTGGAGCTGCATGGACCGGAGCACGAGGCGCTGTGGGGGCTCGCGGGCGCCGAGCGCGACAGCGCGCTGCTGTGGGCCGGCGACTTCCTCGTTGAGCTCGTCAGCTACCACCGGCCGCGGGGGGCGCCCCGCGGCCCGAGCTTTCGAGCCAGCGATCGCGGCCTCTTTCACATCTGCTTCGGCTCGCTCAACGGCGCCCAATACCGCGCGGCTCTGCAGCGCTGCCGCACGATCGGGTGGCGCGGGAACTCCCCGGCCCTCTCCTCGGGCCTGAGCGCAGCCGTGTTCGTCGTCGACGAGGAGGGTTTCACCGTGGAGCTCCTCAACCGCCACCCCCGCCTGCGGCAGTCCATCGCAGCCACTGTCCGCACCCCGCCACGGCGACTGCCGCTGCGCCTCCGCGCCCCGGCGGCCGTACGCCGCGAGCGGCGCTTTCGCGGTGCCATGGTGGTCGGCGCCGACGCACCCGTCGGACGCGAGCTCTGCCGGTTGATGGCCGAAGATGGAACCTCGCTGTGGCTGCTCGACGCGCCCGGGGCGCTGCTCGAGGAGCTGCGCCGCGCCACCGGCGCCGGTGTGCGCTCGCTCGAGCTCGCCGCGCTGTGCGCGCGGCTGGCCAACCCGGCCGGGTGGGACGGCGGGCGCCCCCCCGAGCTGCTGGCCGGCCTGCCGCCGCCCGCGTCTGGGCGCCCGGGCGACTCGCTCATGCTGCTCGCGCAGTTGCTGCCCGCGGCCGGCAGCGTGCGACACGTGACGGCGATCGCGCCCCCCGCCGTCCCCCGCGAGCTCGCGGTGCTGCGCGCTCAGCTGGCGTACATGGAGTGCACCGCCACGCTCGCCGTGCTCAGCAACGCCGCCCCCGCGCGGCCCGCCGGCGCTCCCCGGCGGCGCGCGCTCGCGCTCACCCCGCGCGAGGCGGCCGAGGCGATCTACCTGGCGAGCCTGCGTCGCACGCGCGCGCCCTGGCCGCGGCCCAGCCTCTGGCCGCCACGCCGCGGCGCCTCCGAGGCGCCCGGCGCTGGCGCCGTCCTGCTCTGCCCGCCGCCTCCTCGGCGCCGGCACGAAGCCCCCCAGCAACTCCCCGCACACATGTGAGCGGAGCGCCGATGCTGCTCGACGCCAACCAGCTGCCCTCCGGAGCCCGCATCGACACCGACGTCGCGGTCGTCGGCGCCGGACCGGTGGGCATCGCGCTCGCGCTCGAGCTCGCGCGCGCGAAGCTGCGCGTGGCGCTGATCGAGAGTGGCGGCGGGCGCTGGGACGCGGCGGCGCAGTCGCTCGGGGACACCGCCGCCGACGATCCCCCGCACCACCCGATGTCGCTCACCACCCGCCGGCAGATCGGCGGCACCTCCAACCTGTGGGCCGGACGCTGCGTGCCGTTCGACCCGATCGACTTCATCGCCCGCCCGATCGCCGGCAACGTCGGCTGGCCGCTCGCCTACCGAGAGGTGGAGCGCTACCACGCGCGCGCCTGCGAGTGGCTCGTGTGCGGCCCGCCGGCCTTCGACGTCACGCAGATCCCCAGCCTCGCGGGGCGCTCGCTGATCCCCGGCTGGCCGGGCGGCGAGATTCGCGCCACCGCCCTGGAGCGCTGGTCGCTGCCCACCAACTTCCGCCGGCGCTACGGCGCTGACCTGCGCCGCTCGCCGCTGGTGACGCTCGTGCAGCGGCTCACCTGCACCGAGATCGTGTGCGCCGAGGGCGGTGCGAGCGTCGAGCACCTCGCCTGCCGCACGCTGAGCGGCAAGCAGGTGACGGTGCGGGCAAGGCGCTACGTGCTCGCCTGCGGCGGCCTCGGCGGCACGCGCCTGCTGCTCGCCTCCGACCGCTGCCACCCCGGCGGCATCGGCAACCACTCCGGGCATCTCGGCCGGTGGTACATGAGCCATCTCGAGTGCCGCATCGCCGAGGCCCACTTCGCCACACCGCCGCGCGCGACGATCCACGACTTCGAGCGCGATCACGACGGCGTGTACGTGCGCCGGCGCTTCACCTTCGCGCCCGAGCTCCTGCTCGAGCACGACCTCCCCAACGCGGCGCTGTGGCCGGTCAACCCCGAGCTCGGCGACGGCGCGCACCGCAGCGGGACGCTCTCGTTGCTGTACCTGCTGATGTCCTCGCCGCTCGGGCCGCGGATGCTTCCCGAAGGGATCCGCCTTGTACAGCTGATCACCACACACCCCTCCCCCACGAAGGCGCATCTGGCCACCATCGCCCGCGAGTTGCTCCCCACGACGCGGTTCGCGCTCACCTTCGGCTACGAACGCTTCCTGCGCCCGGGGCGCAAGGCGCCGGGCGTGTTCGTCGCACGCCCGGCCAACATCTACCCACTCTTCTACCAGGCCGAGCACCTGCCCAACCGGGCGAGCCTCGTCACCCGCAGCGGCGAGCACGACGCGCTCGGAATGCCGCGGCTGTGCACCCGCCTGCGCTTCTCCGACAGCGACATCGAGGGCGTCGTGCGCGTGCACGAGCAGCTCGACCGCTACCTGCGCCGTCACCGTCTCGGGCACTTGGAGTACCTCCATCCCGGTCCCGAGGAGACCGCGGCGGCGATCCGCGGGCGGCTCGTCGGCGGCTACGCCCAGGCGGGCACCACGCGCATGTCCGAGCGCCCGCAGGACGGCGTGCTCGACCGCGACCTCGCCGTGCACGGCTTCCACGACCTGTTCGTGGCGAGCAGCTCGGCCTTCCCCACCTCCAGCCAGGCCAACACGACCTTCATGATCGTCGTCCTCGCCCTGCGACTCGCCGATCGGCTGCGCGAGGCGCTCGTCCGATGACCACTCGACCTCGCTGCTTGCGATGAGACCGTCGGCCTTCCGCACCCGGCTCGGGCTGCTTGTGATCGTCGCCCTCGCGCTCTGCGTGCGCCTCTCCTATCTGGCCGCCAATCCACACAGCCTCAAAGGCCAGACCTACTACGGAGAAGTGGCTCAGGGCCTGATCGACGGACACGGATTCTCCGACCGCGAAGGTGCCCCGGCGTACACTGAAAAGCTGCGCGATCGCGAGCACCGCCTGCCGGAACCGGCGCAGGTCGATCTCGCGGCGATCCCGGGGCTGGGCCGTTGGCAGCCGTTGATCGACGAGCCAGCCGGGGGACCGCTGCTGCTCGCCGGCCTGTGGGAGATCGCCGACCGCGGCCGTTACCTGCCGATGCAGCTGCTGCAGGCGCTCCTCGACGCGCTCTGCGTACTGCTCGTCTTCAGGATCTCGCTGCGCCTCTTCAAACGGCCGCGCGCCGCGCTCGTGGCCGCCGCCCTGTATGCGGTGTACCCCCCGATCGCATGGGAGACGACGATCGTCTACAACGACATCTGGTCGGTGGACTTCACGCTCGCGATCACGGCGAGCTATCTGGAGGCGATCGGCTCGGTGGATGCGGTCGGCTGGGTGCGCAGCCGGCACTGGCTGGTCGTCTGCGGCCTGCTCACCGGCGTCAGCCTGTACTTCCGCCCCAATCTCGTGATACTGCCAGCAGTCCTGGCATTGGCCACGATCGCCGTGGTCGGCTGGCGCGGCACGTTCGTCCGTGCCCTGGCGCCCACAGCGATCGCCCTGGTACTCGTCGCGCCGTGGCTTGTGCGCGACTATCGCGCCTTCCACACGTTCGTGTTCGTGCGCAGCGGCCTGGGGATCACGCTGTGGATGGGTCTTGGCGAGGCCCAGAATGACTTCGGAGCGAGTCAGCGCAACCTCAGCGGGATCGATGCGCGGGTGAGCAGCATGCAACCGAGCCTGCGCCCGGAAACGCCCGCGTGGGACAGCTTCCTGCTCGGGCACATCGTGCTCCCCACGATCGAAAGCCATCCTCTCTACTATGCGGAGCTCGTCGGCCGCCGCATCCTGCGCTCGACGCTGCTGCTCTATGAAGGGAGCGCCTGGCAGCACCGCGGAGCGACCTTCCCCAGCCTCAGCGACCGGACGCCGGCGTCGCTCGCGTCGTTCGTCGTGGAGCACCCATTGGCGGTGCTGGAGGATGCCGTCGAGCCTCTCGCCTTCCTGCTTGGAATGCTCGCGATGGCGCTCACCTGGAGGCGCTGGCGGCGCGCGCACGTCCTCCTGCTGGCGATACTGCTCAGCGCACTCGCCCCATACATCATCATTCACCTCGAACCGCGCTACGCACTGCCGGCCGCCGGCGTGTACGTCGTCTGGATCGGCCTCGGCGTCGATCTACTCGCCGAGCGCGCCCGCGCGCTCCTGCGTGCGCGGCGCGCTTCCCTATCCGTGGAGCCCACGGCGTAGGGCCCCGGTCAACCGAGCAACGCGCGCATACGCTCGAGCCCGCCGGCGAGCTCGGCGCCCGACACCGCGTAGGAAAGTCGGATGTGGGCCGCGAACGGCTCCCCGAAGACGGCGCCCGGCACGGTCGCCACGCCGGCCTCCTCCAGCAGCCGCGCGGCGAGCTCGCAACCGTCCGCGCCACCGGGCGCCTCGATGCGCGGGAACGCGTAGAAGGCGCCTTGGGGAGGACGCAGGCGCACGCCGTCCAGATCGCCGAGCCCCGCGAGCAGGGCATCGCGACGCTCCGCGCACGCGGCCAGCATCGCACACGCGTGGCCGGCTCCGGCGTCGAGCGCCGCGATCGCGCCGGCCTGCGCGAACGCCGGCGCGCACACGCCGAGGTGCTGGTGCACCACGTTCAACGCGTCCGCCAGCGGCCGCGCGGCGAGCGCCCAGCCCACCCGCCAGCCGGTCATCGACCACGTCTTCGAGCACGAGTCGACGATCACCGTTCGCTCGGTCATGTGCGGTTCGGCAGCGATCGAGCGGTGGCGGGCCGCGCCATAGAGAAAGCCCGCATAGATCTCATCCGAGAGCGCGATCAGATCGTGCTCGACGCACAGCCGGGCGAGCGCCGCCAGGCGAGCGGGCTCGATCACCGCACCGGACGGGTTCGACGGGCTGGAGACGATCAACATTCGCGTGCGACTCGTGATCGCCGCCGCGACCTGGTCGGGGTCGGGCTGGAAGCCGTCCTCGCACCGGCAGGGCACGAACACCGGGGTGCCACCCGCCAGCCGCACGTGGCCCTGATAGTGCGGCCACGCCGGGGTGAGGACGATTGCCTGCTCGCCTGGCTGGAGAACCGCGAGCACAGCCGCCACCACCGCTTCGCTGCCCCCGGCGGTGACCACCACCTCCTCGACCCGGCGTCCGTGACGACTGGCGATCCGCTCGCGCAGCTCCGGCAGGCCGCGGCTCGGCGTGTAGTGCACCTGTCCGGCCCGCAGCGCAGCCACAGCCGCGTCCTTCGCCACCCCGGGCGAGTCGAAATAGGGGCGGCCGATCTCGAGGTGAACGATCCTGCGTCCGATGCGCTCGAGCTCGAGCGCGCGGTCGTGGATCAGGCGGATGCCGGATGGGCGCAGGCCCCTATTCGCCACTCTCACCCGCACTCCCCACCACCAGATAATCGGGGCGGCGCGCGAGCCCGGCGCGGGCCAGCTCCTCCATGCGTGTTGCCCGCATCAGATTGATCTCCCCGCGTCCCAGCCGCGCCGCCGCAAGCGAGCCGTCCGCGCGTCCATCCCGATCGATCCGGATGAAGTGGGGAAGATGCTCGGGGCGGTCGAGATCGCGAACGTTGTAGGCGATCTGGGTCGCGCATCGCTCGCCATCGACGATCGAGATGCCGCGAAACCACTTTGGATAGCGGTAGGGAACTCCAAGCTTCTGCTCGACGTGGTGCAGGAAGGCCGAGTGCGACGCCATACCGATGTTGAGAATGGCACCGTCGACTTCGAGCAGACGCGCATAGACGGAGTCATCGCCAAAGCAGCTGGTCGGCATGCCAGCCGTCAGCTCCTCGGCGCGCGCGCCAATCGCGATCACCGAGAAGATCGGGTCCAGCGAGCGGACCGCCTCCGGATGGCGCCACAACGCATTGGGCAGCACTCCCATGTCGGCGGTGGGCGACACCGTCGCCGGATCGAACACCTCGTGCTTGGTGTAGCTGTAGGTGTACGTGGGCAACAGCCACGTCCCCTCCACGCCCGCCACCTCGCGAACGGCGGATAGGAACATCCTCGCGATCTCCTGCGCATCGAGGCTGACGCCCGGAATGCCAAGCATCGCGAGGCTCGAGTGCGTGAAGAGCACGTCCCTCTCGCGCACTCCCACCGTGCGCAGCGCGCACACGAGATCCTCATGGCGGTAGTCGAAGGTGGGGCTCATGAGCCTCTGGTGCGCGCCTCTGCCACGATCTCCGCGAGTCCTGCGAACGAAGCGAATCGGGGATCCTGCAGCTCGTCGGGCTCCAGCCAC
>DATMMB010000042.1:0-2666 GCA_035569895.1 Solirubrobacteraceae bacterium
GTGGCGGCTTGCGCACCTCTGAGGGTCCTGGAGGCCGCGGCAACGCCGCGCAAGCTCCGCGAGGCGGCATCCCGCCGGGCCGCGAGGCCCGTGGCGGGCCGATGCCGCCGGCGCGCGCCAATTCATTCGCGCCGCCGCGCAGCGCTGCCGAGGAGCCGCGGGGCCGCTCCGAGCAGCCGCGGGGTTTCCAGCCCCCGCCCCCGCGCACCCAGCCGCGTCCGATCGAGCCACGCGTCAATGAGTCACGTGGCGGTCCGCGCGAGCAGCCGCGCCAGCAGCCAGGCGAGCAGCCGCACGAGCAGCGTCCCCAGCGCGAGCAGCGCGATGAGCGTCCTCCTCATCAGGCGCGCATCCAGCAGGTGGGCCCGGAGCAGCGCCAGGCACGCGAGTCGGGCGCGGAGCATCGGCACGGCTGAGCCGCGACTGCAGGCGGATGACATGCAGAGGCCGCCGTCGGGCGGCCTCGCTGCGTCGGCCTACAGTACGCGGCGCAGCCACTGCGCGATGTCGGCGACCTCCTCGGGACAGACGCTGTGCGGCATCGGGTAGGTGTGCCACTCCACCGCGTAGCCGCACGCCTCGAGAGTCGCCCGCGCGTGCTCGCCCAGCGCCGGCGCGACGATCGGATCGGCGAGGCCGTGCGCGAGGAGAATCGGGGTCGACTGATTTGCCGCGCTGCGCTCGGCTGCGAGGCTGCCGGCGAGCAGCAGATAACAGGAGAGCCCCATGATGCCGGCGAGCTTCTCTGCGTAGCGGGTGCCGGCGAGCAGCGCCAGCGCGCCTCCCTGGGAGAAACCGGCGAGTACGATGCGGGCGGTGGCGATGCCCCGTGCGTTCTCGCGGCGGATCAGCGCTTCGACCGTCGCCTGTGAGGCGCGCATGCCGCCCTCGTCCTCGGGTCCGCGGCGCTCGAGGCTCACGATGTCGTACCAGGCGCGCATGGCAAAGCCGCCGTTCAGCGTCACCGGGCGGATCGGGGCGTGCGGGAATACGAAGCGCAGCGCGCGCTCGCCCGGGCGCACCAGCTCGGGCACGATGGGCTCGAAATCATGGCCATCCGCGCCGAGTCCGTGCATCCAGATCACCGCCGCCGTCGGGTTGGCACCCGTCTCAACCTCGACCGCCTCGCGTGACACCGACGACTCCTGATGTCCGATGCGAGCTCGATACTAGAACACGGCGGCCGTACGCGGTACCGAGCGTGGAGGGCGCGCCATGAGTGGGCGTCGCCGGCGCTGGCGCCGGTGGCCGAGGGCGGGCGCGCGCCGCCGCTGGCTGCGCACCTGGCGCCGCGCGCCCCGCGTGTTGCAGGTTGGCAGCGTGCTCGCGGCGATGGCGCTGCTGGCGCTCGCCGTCAACGGCGTATATCAGCTGGTACGTAAGCCGACGGAGCTCTTCTTTCCGGTGAGCGGCGTGCTCTACAAGACGCCCGCCGAGACCTGGCGCGATTACGCGCCGCTCTTTCGCCGCTATTCGACCGCGACCGTCGCGCCGGAGCTGCTCGCGGCGCTCGCCCAGGTGGAGGGGTCGGGTAATCCGCTGGTACGCACCTACTGGCGCTGGTCGTGGGCGCCAAAGCCCTTCGAGATGTATCGCCCGGCCTCGAGCGCCGTCGGGATGTATCAGATGACAGATGGTACCTTCGACGTGGCACGGCACTACTGCATTCACCACCACGTGCTGACGCGCGAGGGTCCCTGGAACGACTTCGGCTCGTGCTGGTTCACCGGGCTGTACCTGCGCGTGCTGCCGGGCGATGCCGTGGAGCTCAGCGCCGCGTACCTCGATCTCGAGGTGACGAGCGTCCTCGCGCAACGCCGCGCCCACATCACGCCCGCCGAGCGCCGTCACGTCGCCGCCGTCGTGCATCTGTGCGGGGCCGGCGTGGCGGAGACCTACGTGCGCCGTGGCCTGCGGTTCAGCGAAGGCGAGCGCTGCGGCGACCACGACCCGCGCGCCTATGTCGCGCGGGTCGACGCCCTGGACGCTGAGTTCGCGCGGCTGGCGGCGGGGGATGCCGCCGTCCCTCAGTGATGGTGACCGCCGTCCCCGTGCACGTGCCCGTGGGCGAGCTCTTCCTCGGTCGCCGGGCGGACGGCGGTGATTTCGACGTCGAAATTGAGATCCTGGCCGGCGAGCGGGTGATTGCCATCGAGCGTGATCATGTCGCCGGCAATGTGCTTCACGGTGACCGCCTGGTGACCCGTCTGTAGACGCAGCCCGACCCGCAGATTGTCGATGCCCTTGAGGGCCCGCCGTGGCACCTTCTGCACCAGGGCACGGTCATACTCACCGTAGCCTTGGGCGGCGGGAACGCGCACCTGCAGGCGGTCGCCGACGCTCTTGCCCGTGAGCTCGCGCTCGAGCCCGGGAACGATGTTTCCACGCCCGTGCAGGTAGGCGAGGGGCTCGCCGCCCGCCGAGCTGTCGATCACCTCGTCGGTGTCGCCCTTGAGCGTGTAATGAAAGGTAACGACGTCGTTGTCGGCGATGGGCATGGGCGGGTTCGGAGCGAAAAGCTGCGCAAGCGGGGGACACGGAGAATACCATTAGCGCCCGGCTCTGGACCGAACGCCCCCGCCGCGCCAGGCGCGGGCGCGAAATCTGAAAGACCCCCAATGAAGCCTGTCCGATTGCTGTTCGTAGCCGCCGCGACCCTCACCACC
>DATMMB010000043.1:0-6143 GCA_035569895.1 Solirubrobacteraceae bacterium
GGGATGGTCGCGGCGGCGGTCGCGGCCCCGGCGGCCCGGGCGGCGGTCGCGGCCCCGGCGGCGGTCGTGGGCCGGGTGGACCGGGTGGTGGCCGCGGCGGTCGCGGCCCTGGAGGCCCCGGTGGAGGCGGCGGCGGTCGCGGCCCTGGTGGTTTCGGCGGCGGTGGCGGGCGTGGCCCCGGGGGCCCCGGCGGTGGCGGGCGCGGCTTTGGCGGGGGCGGCGGTGGACGCGGCCCCGGCGGCGGTGGCGGGGGCGGCGGTGGACGTGGCCCCGGTGGCGGTGGCCGCGGCGGCAGCCCGGAGGTGACCCGCTGATGCTCTCCCCCAAGCGCGTCAAGCACCGCAAGCAACACCGCGGCCGCCGCGCCGGCGTCTCGCGCGGCCAGGTGAAAGTTCAGTTCGGCGAGTATGGCCTGAAGTCGCTCGAGCAGGGGTGGCTCACCAACCGCCAGATCGAGGCGGCCCGTATCGCGATGACACGCAAGATCAAGCGCGGTGGCAAGGTGTGGATCAACGTGTTCCCCGACAAGCCCGTCACCAAGAAGCCCGCCGAGACGCGCATGGGCTCCGGCAAGGGCTCGCCCGAGGGGTGGGTCGCCGTGGTGAAGCCCGGCCGTGTGATGTTCGAGCTCGCCGGCGTGCCCGAGCCGCTCGCCCGCGACGCGATCCGCCTCGCCGCCCACAAGCTGCCCGTCAAGTCGAAGTTCGTGATGCGGGAGGAGCTATGAGGAGCGCGGCGACGGTTAAGGGCGCCTGGATGGCGCCCCTCCTCATCAAAAGGGCCGACCGGCACCGCCGGCGCAGCCGGTGGTGGGAGGCCCGAGCATGAACGCGAAGGAGATGCGGGACATGCCCGACGACGAACTCGAAAAGCAGATTGCGACGACGCGCAAAGAGGTGTTTGGGCTGCGCTTCGCCAGCGCCACCGGCGAGCTGGAGAACACCGCCGGGATCAGTGCCGCCCGGCGCAACCTTGCGCGTGCGCTCACGGTGAAGCGCGAGCGGGAGCTGGGAATGTGAGGAACGGATGGCCGATGACGAGGACAACCAGATGAGCGACGAGCAGCAGCCAGCGGCCCAGGAGACTGAAGCCGCCGAGGTGCAGGCCGAGCAGGCCGCCGAGGCGCCTGCCGGCGATGCTGCCGGGCAGGCGGCCGAGTCCCCCGAGCAGGCGGCTGAGCCTGCGGCGGAGGCCGAGCAGGCCCCCGAGCCCGAGCAGGCGGCTGAGCCCGCGGCGGAGGCCGAGCAGGTCCCCGAGCCCGAGCAGACAGCTGAGCCCGCGGAGGCCGAGCAGGTCCCCGAGCCCGAGGCGCAGGCTGCCCCGGCGTCTCCCAAGCCGCCAGCCGAGCCTGCCGAGCAGCTATCGCCCAAGGAGCGCCGCCGGCGCAAGCGCTCGCTGCACGTCGGGCCGGCGCATCAGCCGCGCACGCCCGAGGAGCGCCAGGCCGAGCGCGATGCCGTGCGCCGCGCGAAGGCAACCAGGCGCCGTGCGCGGCGCCTGCAGGAACGCGCCAAACGAGCCGAGCACCGCGTCTCGCCGCCGGCGATGGCGCCGCTGGCGCCAGTGCATCCCGCGAAAGAGGGCGTGCGCCGCGTGCGCCAGGGCGTGGTGGTGTCGAACAAAGCCGACAAAACCATCACCGTGCGCATCGACGTAGCCCGCCGCCACCGGCGCTACGAGAAGATCGTGCGCAGCTCATCGACGCTGCACGCGCACGACGAGAACAACGACGCGCACGAGGGCGACGTGGTGCGCGTGATCGAGAGCCGCCCGCTGTCGCGCACGAAGCGGTGGCGGCTAGTGGATGTATTGGAGCGGGCGCGATGACCGGAGACACGGCATGATCCAAAATGAGACCAGGCTGCGCGTGGCCGACAACACTGGGGCGCGCGAGATCCTCTGCATTCGCGTCAAGGGCGGCTCGCGGCGCCGTTATGCGCACGTGGGTGACATCATCACCGCCACCGTCAAGCAGGCCAACCCGCACGGGACGGTCAAAAAGGGCGACGTGGTCACCGCTGTGGTGGTGCGCACGAAGAAGCCGTTCGGCCGCGAGGACGGCACTTACATCTCCTTCGACGAGAACGCGGCGGTGATCATCGACGAGCAGAACAACCCCCGCGGCACGCGCGTGTTCGGGCCGGTGGCGCGCGAACTGCGGGAGCGCAACTTCATGAAGATCGTGTCGCTCGCGCCGGAGGTGATCTAGGTGGCCCCTCCTGCAAATCCGCTGTCGTCTGGATCGGCTGCAAACCTCCGCCTGCCTTTGTCCTCGGTCGGGTCCGTGGTGCTACCACTGTGGGGTGGGTCTTTCATCGTCGGCAGGCTCGGTTTTCGCTCGCCCAGACGCCATCGGACTCACAGGAGGGACCACTGATGGCACGCGCGCGCGCACAGACCGGTGGATCGAGTAAGGGCGGATCGCGGGCGAGCGGCGGCAAGGGCGTGGGCGCGAAGCGCACCGGCACGAAGCGCTCGACCGCGTCGGCGAAGGTGTCACGGCGCACGCTGCGGATCCGCTCCGACGACCGCGTGATCGTGATCTCCGGCAAGGATCGCGGCAAGAGCGGGCGCGTGCTGCGCGTGGAGCCCGCCAAGGAGCGCGTGTATGTGGAGGGCCTCAACATGGTCAAGCGTCACACCCGCCCCCAGCAGGTGGCCGACACGCGCCAGACGGCGGCGGGCGGCGTGATCGAGCGGGAGGGGCCGATCCACGTCTCCAACGTGATGCTGGTCGACCCCAAAGGCGGCAAGCCCACGCGCGTGGGCGTCGAGCGCGAGAACGGCCGTGCCTTCCGTGTCTCGCGGCGCACGGGAGCGAGGATCGACTGATGGGCGCTGCGGCCCCCGCACGCCTGAAGGTGCGCTACATGGAGGAGATCCGCCCGCGGCTGATCGAGCGCTTCGGGTACAGCTCCTCGATGCAAGCACCGCGACTTGAGAAGGTCACGCTCAATATGGGCGTCGGCGATGCTAAGCAGGACTCCAAGGCGCTGAAGGCCGCCCAGGATCAGCTCGCTACGATCGCCGGGCAGCAGCCGAGCGTGCGCCGCGCGCGCAAGTCGATCGCCGCGTTCAAACTGCGCGAGGGGATGCCCGTCGGCGTGTCGGTGACGCTGCGCCGCGACCGTTCCTACGAGTTCCTGGATCGCCTGGTGTCGATAGCGATCCCCCGCATCCGCGACTTCCGCGGCCTGCGCGCCCGTTCGTTCGACGGGCGTGGCAACTACTCGATGGGCGTGCGCGAACAGATCATCTTCCCCGAGATCGACTACGACTCGATCGATCAGGTGCGGGGCCTGGACATCACGGTCACCACCACTGCCCGTACCGACGCCGAGGCGTTTGCGCTGCTGTACGCGCTGGGGATGCCCTTCTCGACTTATGGCCGGCCGGCGGAGTTCGCGGCGGCGATCGGCGAGAACGCCGACGCCGCGGGCGAGGGAGAGGCGGCAAGTTGAGGCCGGGAGCAGACAACAAGTTGACTTACCAGGACATCGAGGAGATCGCAGACTGATGGCAAAGACCTCGCTGCGCGTCAAGCAGACGCGCTCCCCCAAGTTCAAGACACGCGCCTATACTCGCTGCAACCGCTGCGGGCGCCCCAAGGCGGTGTACCGCAAGTTCGGGCTGTGCCGCATCTGCCTGCGCGAGCTTGCTCACAACGGCCAGATTCCGGGGATGACCAAGTCTTCGTGGTAGGGGTTGCGGGGTATGCACACTCTCTTTTCGAAAGCCGTGCGCAATAGCACACACCTTTTAAAAAATGACAACCGCAACCACCCCTTGTCTGTCAATACTATAGAAGCTACAAGCCCTACGACGACTGACGACGACGACCGCGCGACAACCAAACTACGACTGACCCCGACGACCCACCGACCTGACGACTACCGACCCCGACGACCTATGTCCATGACCGACCCGATAGCCGACTTTCTGACGCGGATCCGCAACGCGATCCACGCCGCGCACGAGACGGTGCAGATCCCCGCCTCGAAGGTGAAGGCGGAGCTGGCGCGGATTCTCGTCGAGCAGGGCTACATCGAGGGCTACTCGCTGCAGCCGACGCCCGAGGGCGGCGCCGGCCAGGTGATCGAGATCCGCCTCAAGTACACGAGCGACCGCCGCTCGGCGATCTCGGGGTTGAGGCGAGTATCGCGCCCCGGCCAGCGCACCTACGTGCAGGCCGACGGGATCCCGAAGGTGCAGGGGGGGATGGGCACCGCGATCGTCTCGACCTCGCATGGTGTGATGACCGGCCACGACGCGCGCGCGGCGGGCGTCGGCGGCGAGGTATTGGCGCAGGTGTGGTGATCGATGGCCCGCCCCCGACACCCGCGCGCCCGCAGGCGCAAGTAGGCAGATGTCAAGGATCGGAAGACAGCCAATTCCCGTGCCGGCCGGCGTGACCGTGACGATCGAGCCGGAGCTGGTGCGCGTGAGCGGGCCGAAAGGCGAGCTGCAGGAGCGCGTGCACCGCGACATCGAGGTCGCCCAGGAGGACGGGCGGCTGCTCGTCACCCGCCCGACCGACCGCGGCCAGCACCGCGCGCTGCACGGCCTGACGCGCACGCTGGTGGCCAACATGGTGCAGGGCGTCACCGCGGGCTACGAAAAGCGCCTCGAGATCCAGGGCGTCGGGTATCGAGCGCAGCTGAAGGGCAAGAACCTCGAGCTGGCGGTCGGCTATTCGCACCCGGTGCCGATCCCGGCGCCGGAGGGGATCGAGTTCGAGGTGCCGCAGCCGACGCGGATCGTGGTTAAAGGCATCTCCAAGCAGCTGGTGGGCGAGACCGCCGCGATCATCCGCAAGCAGCGCCCGCCGGAGCCGTACAAGGGCAAGGGCATCCGCTACGAGGGCGAGTACGTGGCCAGAAAGGTCGGCAAGCGCGCATGAGCGGCGCAGCTGCGATCAAGGGCGCCTGGCTGGCGCCCATCCCCATTGAGACCGCCGACCGGAGGGAAGCGTGAGCACTCTCACCAAGCCCGAGCGCCGCCTGAAACGGCGTCGGCGCGTGCGCGCAAAGATCGCAGGCACGCCGACGCGGCCGCGGATCTCTGTGTTCCGCTCGAACAAGGGCCTGTCGGCGCAGGCGATCGACGACTTCTCCGGGCGCACGCTCGCGGCGGTCAGCTGGTATGAGCCCGAGCTAAGGCAGCTCGCCAGAGCCGACCGCACCAAGCGCGCCGGCGAGCTGCTGGCCGAGCGCCTGAAGGCCGCCAACGTCTCCGAAGCGGTGTACGACCGCGGCGGCTACCGCTACCACGGCCACGTGAGCGCGTTCGCCGACGCGCTGCGCGAGGCGGAGATCGTCGTTTAGGTGGGCTCCCCCAGCCACCCAGACCAAATCAGCTTCACGTCGTCACCTCCTCCAAGGGTCACACCGCACTCCACCACACGTTTCCTCTACTTCAAGCCTCTGCAGACACCCCTGCCACCTCAGCCCGCTACCCTCTCGACCTCATGTCAACGATCGCCAACGACCGCTCCGTAAGCTCCGCCGGCCTGGACCTCCAGGAGCGCGTGGTGGAGATCAACCGCGTGGCCAAGGTGGTGAAGGGCGGCAGGCGCTTCTCCTTCACCGCGCTCGTGGTGGTGGGCGACGAACGCGAAGTCGTCGGCGTCGGCTACGGCAAGGCGACCGAGGTGCCGTTGGCGATCCAGAAGGGGGTGGAGCGCGCCAAGAAGGATCTCTTCCGCGTACCCAAACACGGCAGCACAATCACTCACCAGACGACCGGGGTGTACGGCTCGGGCCGGGTATTCCTGAAGCCGGCGGCGCCCGGCACGGGTGTGATCGCCGGCGGCGGTGTGCGTGCGGTGCTGGAGCTGGCGGGAATCCACGACATCCTCTCCAAGAGCCTCGGCACGCAGAACCCGATCAACCTGGTGAAGGCGACGATCACCGGCTTGCGCCAGCTGAACACCCCGGCGGAGGTGGCGCGCCTGCGCGGCCTCACGATCAACCAGGTGCTCGGCATCGCGGAGCGGCCGGCCGAGGGCGAGATGCTGGCGGTGGCGCCAAACGGAGCGCCGGCCGGCGGCGACGGAGGGCCCGCCGCGGGCGCCGCCCCCGCCCCGCCTGCGGACAGCGCCGCCGCTGCGGACAGCGCCCCCGCCCCCGCCCCGCCTGCGGACA
>DATMMB010000044.1:0-5493 GCA_035569895.1 Solirubrobacteraceae bacterium
AGATGGTGGCGCTGTACGGGCCGAGCGGGTCGGGCAAGACGACGCTGCTGTTGATGGTCGCCACGCTGCTGGCGCCGACCAGCGGCGCGGTGCTGATCGGCGGCCGCGACGTGTCGTCGCTGACCGAGAAGGAGGCTTCGCACTTCCGCCTCTCCGAACTGGGCTTCATCCGCCAGAACTTCGACCTGCTGCCCGGCGTCACCGCGATCGACAACGCCGTGCTGAAGCTGCTGAAGAGCATGCGATGGCGCGACGCCCACCGCCAGATCGCGCCGCTGCTGGAGCGGCTCGGCCTCGGCGAACGCCTCGACCACCGCGCGGAGACGCTCTCGATGGGCGAGCGCCAGCGGGTGATGATCGCGCGCGCGCTATCCACCGAGCCGCGTCTGCTGCTCGCCGACGAGCCGACCGGCAGCCTCGACACCCAGCGCGGGCGCGAAGTGCTGGAGCTGCTCACCGAACTGTGCCGCGAGCGCCAGGTGGCGATCGTGCTCGTCAGCCACGACCCGCAGGCCGCGGGCTACGCGGAGCGCGTGTATGCGCTGCGCGACGGCAAGCTCGGCGAGTACGAGCCCGAGCAGTGGGCCGCGCGGGTGAGCGCCGCGCAGTAGGAGTGGAGCGGATGCAGCCCCTCTCCTCGCCACCGGCCCGTGAGCGCCGCCGGCCACCCCATCGCCCTTCCCCAAAGACGAAAGCCATCCGTTCTCGCGGACGCGATCGGCGGAGCGTGCCGGCGCGGTGAAGCCGCTCAACGTGCTGCACCTCTACCGTGTGCGTCTGCGCGCCCGCGCGCTGCAGGAGCTGTTCGCGATCGTCGGGATCGCCGCCGGCGTGGCGCTGCTGTTCGCCTCGCAGATCGCGAGCTCCAGCCTGTCGAGCTCGGTGGCGCAGCTCTCGCGGGGGATCGTCGGCGACGCCAAGCTGCAGCTGCTCGCGCGCGACGCGCAGGGCTTTGAAGCGAGCACCGTCGCGCAGGTGCGGGCGCTGCCGGGGGTGCGCGTGGCGGCGCCGCTGCTGGAAGCGAGCGCCGAGATCTCCGGGCCGAAAGGCAGCGAATCGGTGGAGCTGGTGGGCGCCGACCAGAACCTCGCCAAGCTCGCGGGGGCGCTCGTGCGCAAGACCAAGCTGGAAGCGTTCGGCGGCTTCGGCGCGCTCGTGCTGCCGGCGCCGCTCGCCCACCGTATCGGGGTCGTGAAGTTCGGCAGCGAAGCGACCGTCAAGGTGAACGGGCGCGTCGAACAGGCGCCGCTGTACAAGCTGCTCCAGCCCAGCCAGATCGGCGCGCTGGTGGCGAGCCCGATCGCGGTGACGACGCTCGAATACGCCCAGGAACTCACCGGCCTGCACGGGCGCGTCAGCCGCGTGCTGGTGGAGCCGGTGCCGGGCGCCGAAGCACAGGTGCGGGCCGGCCTCGAGCGGATCGCGGGCGGGCGGCTGAACGTCGAGGGGGCCAACTACGACGAAGCGCTGTTCAACAAAGCGGCCGCCGCCACCAACCAGTCGACGGCGCTGTTCGCCGTGATCAGCGCGCTGGTGGGCTTCCTGTTCGCGTTCAACGCAATGCTCCTCACCGTCCCGCAGCGGCGGCGGCTGATCGCCGACCTGCGCCGCGACGGCTACCCGCCGCGCACGGTGATCGCCGTGATGATGTTCGACGCGCTCGTGCTCGGGCTGCTGGCGTGCGCTCTGGGGCTCGCGCTTGGCGACGAGCTGTCGATCCATCTCTTTCACTCCAACCCCGGCTATCTATCCTCCGCGTTCGCGGTCGGCTCGCAGCGCGTGGTGAGCGCGCAGAGCGTGCTCGTCGCGGTGCTCGGCGGGATGCTGGCGGCCTCGGTGGCGGTGCTCAGCCCGCTCAAAGACATCGTCTCGCGCCAGCCGCTGGCGGCGATCACCGACAAGGAGGGGTCGGGCACGCTCGCTGGCGTGCGCTGGCTGGCGCTCGGCGGTGTGGTGTGCCTGGCGGCGGCCACGGCGATCCTCTTGGCGGCGCCCAAATCGGCGGTGCTCGGCATGGTGTTCCTGGTGGTGGCGCTGCTGCTGCTGTTGCCGCTCCCGCTCAGCGGGATGCTTGCGCTGGTGCGCAGAATCGCGCCGCGGATCACGAGCGCGGTGCCGCACGTGGCGGTGATGGAGCTGCGCGCCGGGCGCGCCCGCGCGGTGGCGATCGCCGCGACCGGGGCGGTGGCGGTGTTCGGCAGCGTCGCGATCGAGGCCGCGCACGGCGACCTCCTGCACGGCTTGGAAAACGCCGCGCGCGACATGAACGCGTTCACCGACGTGTGGGTGTCGCCGGCCGGCTCCTACAACCTGCTGAAGACCGCCCCGTTCGCGCCCACCGAGCAGCAAAAGCTCGCGAAGCTGCCGGGCGTGCGCGCCGTGCGGCTGTACCGCGGGGGGCTGCTCGACATCGGCGAACGGCGCGTGTGGGTGATCGCGCCGCCGCGCGAATCCTCTTCGCTGCTGCCAGCCAGCCAGATCGTCGAAGGCGACGCCGCGCGCGCCGAAGCGCAGGTGCGCGCCGGCGGCTGGGCGGTCGTCTCGCAGGCGATCGCCGAAGAACACCATCTGCACGTCGGCGACTCCTTCGCGCTTCCCACCCCGGTGCCCATGAGCTTCAAGGTGGCGGCGATCGGCACCAACATCGGGTGGGCGCCGGGCGCGATCATCATGAACGCCGACGACTACGCTCGCGCGTGGGGCTCCACCGACGCGAGCGCCTACAACGTGCTGCTGTCACCGGGCACCTCGCGGGCGCACGCCAAGCGCGAGATCGAAGCGGCGCTCGGCGGCGGCAGCGGGTTTGCGGTGCAGACCGCCGAAGAACACGCAGAACTGCAGCGCGCGCTCAGTCGCCAGGGCCTCGAACGCCTCACCCAGATCGCCACCTTGATCCTGATCGCGGCGGTGCTGGCGATGGCGGCGGCGATGGGCAACATGGTGTGGCAGCGCCGCCCCCGCCTGGCGAAGCTGAAGCTCGAGGGCTTCCCCCGCGAGGAACTGTGGCGCACGATCCTGCTGGAGAGCCTGCTGCTGCTCGGCGTGGGCTGCTTCAGCGGTGCCGCCGTCGGCCTCTACGGCCAGCAGCTGCTCGACCGGGCACTCGCCAACGTGGTCAACTTCCCCGTCGTCTACTCCTTCGGCGGGCTCGTCGCGCTCGGCAGCCTCGCGCTGGTGACCGCCGCGGCGGTGGCGATCGTCGCGATCCCCGGCTACCTGGCTGCCGGCGTCCCGCCCGCGGTGGCGCTGCAGGATTGAGCGGCCTCCCGCGCGGCCCGGGCCCCGCGCGGCCCTTCGGCCTCTGCCTGACCTCTGACCTCTGACCTCGCGGTTTCGGCCTCTACTCGACTCTGCCCGCCGCCGCGCCGCCCTGGCCTCCACATGGCTGGCTGGCTTCGGCCTCCCGCTCGACCCTCGTCCGCCACGCTGCCCCCGGCCCGCGCGGTCCGCGCGTCGCCCGGTTGGAGCTGCCCGCCCGCGCGGCGGGGCGTTGTCATGAAAAATCTCAAAGGTGTGCGCAATTGCTATCGGCCTTTAAAAAGAGCAACGCACATACTGTCCCGGCTCCGATAGTGGGCACCAGGTCCTCGAATCCCGGGTGCCGTGCTCTCGCGTCGGTGTCCAATGCCCCCGGCGTCAAGTGGCGTCAAGAGCCCAGCGCCCAGCGCCGGTAGGAGGCTCGGGTGCTGGGTGCTGGGTGCTGCTGTTTGCTGCTGAGAGGCGCCGCGCGGCGCGATGCCTACTTCTTGTGGTGCGAACGGTGCGCCGGCGGGCACGGCACCGTCGAAGAGGTGCTCGTGGTGGAGCCGTCTTCGAAGGTGAATTCGGCGGAGAACGGGAAGCCGCCGCGCGGGCACGATTCCGGCACGCCGATGCCCGTCGGCCGGAAGGCGACGCGGCGGCCGTGCACGTGCTTGTAGTAGGTGATGCCCTGCGGGCCGATCGTCGCTTTGACGCTGATGATCGCGACGTTGGGGCCATCGGGCACGCTGGGGATCGCCGGCACGGCGGTCGCCAGCTGCGAGCCGAACACGCCCGACGCCGGCTGTACTTCGCCCTTGAACACCAGCTGCGCGGAGACGGGGGTTTGGCCGTTGGCGTAGAACAGCAGGACGATGTTGCCGCTGTTCGAAGGACCCATCACCGCCTGGATTTCGGGCAGCTCGTGGCCGGCGCCGTCGCCGAAGGGCACTTCCACGAACGCGCTGCCCGACCCGAGGCGCGAGTTCACGGGGCATCCTTTGAGTCCTTCTTTCTGAAGGACTTCGGGTTCGCAGATCGCCAAGCCGAGGTTGGTATCGGTGTAGTTCATGCCGGCCGGCATGTGCAGCACGATGTCGGTGAGCGGTGGCGGCGCCAGCCCGTCGACGGTGGCGACGCTGAAAGAGAAGCCGATCGTGGTGCTCGCCCCCAGCCGATCGGGCGAAAACGAGGTTGTGAGGGTCGCCTTCTCGCTGGCGATCGCGCCGGCGGTGGCCGGCGCGATCCCGCAGAGCAGCAGCGCCCCCGCTGCTGTTGCGAACGTTCTGAACCTGAGCATGTCTCCCCCGACTCTACCCGTCAGGAGGAGAACTTGCCGGTGACGTGCACGGTGACCGAGTCGTTGGAACGCTGCACCGTGCCGCTGAAGCCGATGCCCGAGCCGTGGGCGCCGGAATAGCTGCCGCTGCCGTGTGTGATCGACAGCGTGCCCGAGAAGCTCGCGGTGCCGCCGTTGGTGCGGTAGCTGCCCGACGCCTTGCCCGAGATCGAGCTGCCCTTCGGGTACACGGTCAATTCAGCCGTGACTTTATTTGTGCTTACGACGTCCAGGTGCAGCGAGATCGAGCCTGAGATCGAGCCCGATGCGCTGCCCGACTCGTACAGGTTGAACCCTTTTTTGCTGGTCTTGTGCAGGTTGCCGGTGTCGTTGAACGACACCGTGCGCGCCGCGTGCGCGGCTGCCCCCGATGCGGACGCGCCCGTGGCGCCGACAGCGAGGGCGAATGCCCCGGCGGCCGCCGCGAGGGCGCCAACCACCGCAAGGCTACGTTGAGCAAAGCTTTTCATGACCACGATCCTCTCCTCCGCTGCATTGTGTACCACGAGCTGAGTGTAGACCCTACCGACCCGCTGGGCTTTTCGTCAAGGCACTGTCTATTACTCCGATGTGTCCTCCATCCCGTCAAACCCCGACCCGGTGTAGGAGTTGCGGCTCAAGGAATCGGAGGGGCAGTCGATGGATGGTTGTATGCTCGACTCCACCGATGAGCTGCGCCGGCTCGGCGAAGCGCTCAAACGCGGGACCGACGAGGTGGTGGCGCGGCTGCAGCGGCGCTCGGCCGACTCCGGCGCCGTGCTCGACGGGCTCGTCGAAGACAGCTTCGCGCGCGTGGGCTCGGTGTCGACGATCGCGGTGGCGCGCTGGATGGCGGGCGACGGCGAGCACGTGGCGCGCGAGGTCGGCCGCGAGTCGTGGCGGATCTTCGGCCAGCTGGCCGCGCAGCGGGCGGC
>DATMMB010000045.1:0-4053 GCA_035569895.1 Solirubrobacteraceae bacterium
AGTTCTGCTCGAGCTTCACCACGCGCGCATCGGGGAAGTCCTCCTGGAAGTCGAGGATGTTGCGGATGTCGGCGTTGCGAAAGCCGTAGATCGACTGCGCGTCGTCGCCGACCACCGCGAGGTTGCGGTGACCGGCCACATGGACTGGCTCCCCCCGCGCCGGTGCCCGCCCGCCGCCCACCAGCAGTTGCAGGAAGCGGTACTGCGCGTGGTTGGTGTCCTGGTACTCGTCGACGAGCACATGACGGAAGCTGTCGCTGTAGCGCCCGCGCACCTCGGGGTATAGATCCAGCAGGTTGACGGTGCGGAACAGGAGGTCGTCGAAGTCCATCGCGTTCATGCGCAACAGGTCGCGCTCGTACAGCGTGTACACCTCGCCGACCAGCTCCTCGAAGTGCGAGCCGACCGCGCGGCTGTAGGCGGCGGCGTCGATCAGCTTGTTCTTCGCGGCGGAGATCTGGCTGTGGATCGCCGCGGGGGTGTAGCGCTTGGGATCGACGCCCACCGCGTCCATGCAGCGCTTGGCCAAGCGCCGTGCGTCGGCCTGGTCGTAGATCGTGAACTGGCGGGTGTACCCGAGGCGCTCGGCCTCGGCGCGCAGGATCCGCGCGCAGGCGGCATGGAAGGTCATCAGCCACATCCCGCGCGTGGAGTGCCCGAGCAGCCGTTCGACGCGCGCGCGCATCTCCTGGGCGGCCTTGTTGGTGAACGTGATCGCGAGAATCTCTCCCGCCTGCGCCTGGTCGGTGTAGATCAGGAAGGCGAGCCGGTGGGTGAGCACGCGCGTCTTGCCCGAGCCCGCGCCGGCAAGGATCAAGAGCGGCCCCTCGCCATGCGTGACGGCCTCGCGCTGGGGCTCGTTGAGGCCCTCCAGCAGCTCCTGGAGGTGCTCGGCGTGGGGGTTTTCGTGTTCGGCGTGGGAGCCTGCGGGCATCACTTTCAGCATAGTTGCGGGGTCGGCGGGGAGCGCGGGCCGCACGGCGCCGTGCGCGGGCGACGCGGAACCCGACGCACGTCGCGGCGGAGCCGACGAGCGGGCCGTGTGTTGATTTTTTCGGGCCCAACCGGCCTGCGCCGGGAGGCATATGGCACCTTGGCTAACCGATGGCACCTGGCTAACGTTTCGGCCATGCAACTGCTCGACGAGGTCCGCGCCGACTGTGCGCAGATCGCCGCGCGGGGGCGCTGGGTGCGGATCGACGCCGACGCACTCGCCGACGAGGAGCTGCTGGAGCGTCTGGTCGCGCCTACGCCCGACGAACCCTCCGCGGCGCTCGACCCCGCGCGCCACTACCTGGAGGGCGAGCCGGCCGAGGTGGCCGACTATCTGCTCGCGCTCGACGCGATCAATTTCGGCTCCGGCTGGTTTCCCACGCTGCACAAGCGCCTCGATCGCGGCGAGCCGTTGAGCGGCTACTTCACGGTGGCGTGGGGCCTCGCCGACCACATACGCGCGCGCCCCTCCACCGACGCACCGGCGCTCGGCGCGACGTGGCTGCTCACGATGGACACCGCCACGATCGCAGCGATCCTCGAGCAGCCGCCCGACAACGAGCTGATGAGCCTCTACGCCCAGGCGCTGCGCGAGCTGGGGCGCTTCCTCGGCGGGCGCCGCGCGCTCGACTTGGTGGCGGAGTGCGGAGGCTCGGCCGAGCGCCTCGCACAGACGCTGGCGCGCGGGATGGCGACGTGGGACGACCGCCACTTCTACAAGCGCGCGCAGATCCTCGCCGCCGACCTGGCGCTGGCGGGCGTGGCGGACTTCGAGGACCTCGACCGGCTGACGATCTTCGCCGACAATCTCGTCCCGCACGTGCTGCGCTGCGAGGGTGTGCTCGTCTACGACGGTGCCCTCGCCGCGCGGATCGACGCCGGTGAGATCCTGCCGCCGGGTGGGCCAGAGCGCGAGATCCGCGCCTGCGCGCTGCACGCCTGCGAGCTGATCGCCGCGCGCACCGGCGTGCCGCCTCGGGTGCTCGACAACCGGCTCTGGAACCACGGGCAGCATTCCGCGTACAAGGCGAGCCCGCGGCACCGCTGCCGCTGCGTGTACTACTAGCCTGGGGGCACCCGGTTCTTGGGATAAGGGACGCGGCAGCGGCCATGCTCACTGTGCGGGATTGAGCGGCGGCGCCCGCGCGCTCGGTCACTTACGCTTCCTGTGCTTGTGCCGCTTGGGCTTTGCGTAAGCATTCACCAGCAGCGATCCGCTGGCGCCCGCACTGCCGGATGGGTCGTGCGATTCGAGCGTGAATGAAAACCTCAGGCGGTGGTGTTCGCTGAGCAACCGCAGCACCTCGCGAGGCAGCGTGACACCGATTGTCGTCGTCGTCCCCGCCGGCGTGCTGAAGGAAGCTCGTCCGACGGCGATCGTCACCGGGGTTCCACTCGCGCGCGCGGACAGCGCCAGGCCGGTTGCGGTCGCGGGGAGCGTCAAGTTCACCGTGCCGGCGCACTGAGCGCCGCCCGGGGGGCAAACGATCGGCAGGTGAACCCGCCCGTGAGCGTCAGCGGCGAGGGCGCCGCGAGCAAGCGTCGCCGGATGCGGCACCGGGGGTGGCGGCGACGCCGGCGTCGTGATTGTGACCGTGCCCATTTGCGTTGCCGAATCGCCGGCGGCGGCGGTGGCGGTCACCGACACGCTGTAGGTGCCGGGTGTGGCGAACGTTTGTGTGACAGAGCTTCCGCTCGCCGACGTCCCATCACCGAACGCCCACGAGAGCTCAGCGTTGGGAAAGACCCGATCGGATGCTTGGGCCGAGAAGGTGACCGGCACCCCAGCCGTGGCGTGCGCCGGGATCGACACGCCTTCCAATCCCACGCCAGCCGTATCGAGCAGGCTCGCCTGGGCGAAGAAGCCGCCCCCGGTTTCGACGACGAAGCCGAACAGGCCGTCCCGCTCGCCGTCCATCGCCACGCTGAGCAGTTGCTCGTCGTCGCCGTGCCCGGGCGTGCCGTACTCGGCGATCCCGCCGGGCGGCGAGACTTCCTGAGGGGCCCCGAACGTTCCCCCGGCGGGACGGTAGGAAGCCTCGGCGACATTGCTCTGCACGTCGGCGTAGCCGATTAGCACGTCGCCGACGGGGTCCTCGGCGAGAACCGCGCCGTAGGCTTCGAACGCCAGGCTGTGGGCCTGTGAGAACGCCCCCGCGGCGGTGCCGGTCGCGTAGTAGACGACCGGGATGCCGCCGATCGTGGCGGTCCACGCGACGGTGGGGTCGCCCAGCTCGTCGAGTCCCACCTCAGGGGAGCTCTCTCCGAGCGTTTCGCCGGTCAGGTCGACGGCTGCGCCGAACGCGTCGCCAGCCGGTCGCGCCACCGCCTGGATCGCAGCCTCATCGCTCCCGTTGACTAGAACCCACGACACCGCCGTGTCGCCCTCGCCGTTCACCGCCACCGACGGTTCGATCGCGGCTTCGGCTTCGTTGGAAAGCGCCTGCGCTTTGGTGAACGTGCCGCTCGCCGCCGGCCGGGTGACCGTTTCGACCACCTCGTCGAAACCATGCGCCTGCGACCACACAATCGTCGCGTCGCCGGCGGCGTCGATCGCGACCCTCGGCGTCGTGGCGAACCCACCTTCGGGCGAGAGGGTCACCGGCTGCCCGAAGCTTCCCCCAGCCGGCCGGAAGGCCGCCTGCAGGGTCTCGCCGCTGCCGCCGTTGGCGCGCGTCCAGGCGACGATCGCGTCACCCCGTTCGTTCATCGCGACCACCGGGAGGACCGCGTTTTGGCCGGGCGCCGACAGCTGAACCGGCGCGGAGCCGATGCCGTCGACGACAGTGGCGGCTTCGACGAGGAAATTCGAGCCGGTGCTGGCGTACCACACCGCGAGGGCTTCTCCGGCCGCGTCCTCGGCGACCTGCGGCGCGCGGCTTTCCGCGCCCGCCGGGGTGAGCGTCAGGGGACTGGAAAAGCTGCCGAGCGTCGAGCGCGTGGAGATCTGGACTCCGAAGCCGTCTTCCGCTGGAGCCGTCCAGACCATCGCCGCATCGCCGTGCGCTCCCAGCGTGGCGTCGGCGATCGAGGCGCCGGCGCCCGACAGCGAGCTCGGCA
>DATMMB010000046.1:0-2733 GCA_035569895.1 Solirubrobacteraceae bacterium
CTCGCCCGGGTCCTCCATTCCGTGGTAGCGGTCGGGCGGCGGGCGCAGCGCCTTGGCGAGCAGCGTGCACGCGGTCACGGCCAGCGCCAGCTGTCCGCGCTGCGTCACGTACACGCACCCCTCCACGCTGACGATGTCGCCGATGTCGAGGCCGGTGATGCGCTCGTAGGGCTCCTCGCCCATCTCCTCGCGGCGCGCCACCACCTGCATCGTGCCCGACTGGTCGCGCACGTCGAAGAACGTGTGCTTGGCGTGCCCGCGACGCGCGATCAGCCGCCCGGCGACGCGGTAGGCGAGCCCCTCGTGCACGCCTGCATCGAGCGTGGCGGGGTCGTGCGCACCCTGGATGTCGGCCACCCACGTGCGCGGCACGCGCGTGGAGATGTGCGGGTAGGGCTCGACCCCCTGCGCGCGCAGGCGCTCCATCTTCGCGCGGCGCTCGTCCGCGCCGGCGGCCTCGCTCCCGTTGCCCGCAGCCGGCGCACCGGCCGGCGCTGGGTCGTCGCCAGCCCCGGCCTGGTCGACCTCTGTCTGGAGGTCTTCGGGCGCGCTCACGCCGCCGGCACCAGGTTGTGGGTGGGGTCGCGCACGTCCAAGACGGGCACGTCAGGAATCGCCTCCTCCAGCAAGGCGCGCAGCCGCGGCGAGTCGAAGCTGTGCGACATCGGCGCGACCGGGTTGACGGTGATCGCGCGCAGGTCGATCGGCGCGAGCACCGCGATCGAGAGACCCTGGCTGCGATACCACTCGACGCCGTGGTCGGTGAGGAACACCTTCGTCGGGTCGACCACCACCAGCTCGAACGGCGCGCTCGCGCCCCGCGCGCCGCGGGCGTGCAGCAGCGCCGCCAGGAACGGCTCGCACAGCGCGCCCCGCACGAGCAGATGCCCGGCGCCGGGGCGGGCGCGCAGCAGCGCTTCGATGTCCGCCGCCGTGCTCGTGAGCACGAAGCGGGGGTGCAGGGTGAGCGGCTCCTCGCCCTCGCCGCCGATCAGCATCGAGGCGGCGTTCGCCGCGGCGAGCCCGCGCACGCGATCGTCCACCACCGGCAGGCGCACCAGCTCGACCGCCTCGCGGGTGCGCGCGACGACCTGCTCGATCTCCTCGTGCAGCACCGCTCCGGTGGACATCACGAGCCCGTCGGACACCGCCGGCGAGGAGGCCGCCCGGCGGTCGATCGCGCCGTCGATCAGCACCTGCTCGGCCCCGTGCTCGAGCATCGCGTCGGCCACCTCGCGGACGTCGGCGGCGGCGCTCGGCCCCGCCACCTCGGCTGTGCCCCGCGTGTGCAGCCGCGCGATCAGCACCCGGCCGAGGGGCGTGCGCACCCCCGTTTCCCGCACCACCTCGTGGGGGATCGCGGCGGCGCGCAGCAGCGCGTCGGTGGTCGCGAGCAGGCTGCCGGCGCACAGCTCGACGCGGGGCTTCTCGATGCGGATGTCGATCACGTCGCGCTCCTCGCCGTCGCGCCCGACGGAGGTGACGCCGACGGTGCGGCCGTGCTCCCGCAGCGCGCGCAGCAGCGCATTCAGCGTTTCGGTCTTGCCGGTGTTCTTCGCGAGACCCACCAGCGCGAGGCGGCGCATGGGGGCGGTCAACTCGGCGAGCTGCATCGGCCCAGCCTAGCCTGCCGGCCCCTCGCCGGCACGGTCGGCGAAGGGGCCGCCGCCGCCGGCGGGCGCCTCGAGGTCGGCGGCCCGCACCGCGGGGTCGGCGGTGCGCGCCTCGCGCCCGTTCTCCCGCGGCTCGCCGCGCCCGAGGCGGGCGGCCAGCTCGCGCACGAGGAACGTGGCGAGATGGTGAGGGTAGGTGCCTTTGGAGAAGCCGGCGTCGTAGCCGAGCTCCTTGGCGAGCTCGTTGGACACCCGCGGTCCGCCGCACGCGAGGATCAGCTCGCGCCGCCGACCCTCGGCCTCGACGATCTCCACCAGCTCCGTGAGGTTGTGGATGTGGAGGTTCTGCTGGGTTACGGTCTGCGAGACGAGGATCGCGTCCGCCCCCAGCTCGATCGCCCGCGCGACGAGCGTCCCGTTGGGCACCTGGCTGCCGAGGTTGTGCGCCTCGAAGGCGCGGTAGCCCTCCAGCCCCTTGTGACCGTGAAAGCCCTTGAGGTTGAGCATCGCGTCGATCCCCACGCTGTGGGTATCCGTGCCGGTGGAGGCGCCGACGACGACGATCGGGCGGCGCACGTGCTCCCGTGCGTAGCTCTCCACCTCGTCCTCGGTCATGTACTGCACGATGTCGATGCCCTCTTCGGCGAGCGTCGCGTAGTCCACGGTGTGCACCGTGTGCCCGAACATGACGAAGTAGGTGTGGCCGTCAGTGAGGCGCTGGTGGTGCACCACCTCGGGGTGCTGAAAGCCCATCTTTACCGCCAGCTCCATCGCGGCCTTGCGGGCCGCGGCGCCGTCGGGCACCGGCAGCGTGAGGCTCAGCTGCACGATCCCGTCGCCGTGGTGGTCGGCATAGGGCGTCACCGCGCTCTCGTCAGACAACGCTGAGCGTCTCCCGCATCAGCTCGGCGACCGGGTTGAAATACCCCTCCTCGGTCGCCACGATCCCCTCCATCCCGCGCCCCTGCCGCGGGTGGCGGCTGACGTCGCCGAACAAGCCTCCCTCGATCGCCTTGAACAGCCCGGCTTCGGCGATCCGCCCGAGCATTGCGTGCGCGTCGCGCAACACCTGCTGGGCGCGTGTCTGGATGATCCCGCCTCGCTTGAACTCGATCTCCTC
>DATMMB010000047.1:0-2325 GCA_035569895.1 Solirubrobacteraceae bacterium
GAGGTGTCGAGCCCGCCGGGCGTGTCCATCTCGAGCACCACCACGCGGCTGTCGTATTCACGGGCCGACTCGATGCCGTGCACGACGTAGTGCGAGGTGGCGGGTCCGATCGGCCCGTTGATCTCGAGCACCAGCGCCGTGCCCGGGCCGCCGGCAGCGTTGCCTGCCGCAGGCGCGTCGGGCGCCGCAGCCGTCGCGCCCGCCACCACGGCAGCGCCCAGCAGCAGCACGGTCAGCCGGCGAATGGACGCGGGAATCATGCCGATCACCCTACTCTCGCCGCCGCTCCGTCCGCAATCGCCTGGCCGGCGGGCGGGCCGTTTCGCTCACGCGGCGCTTACGCGAGCGTGTGCAGCCCCTGGTAGCCGATATAGAGGCCGACCAGGAGGATCACGGCCCCGGAGAAATACGGCGCCCGCCGCGCGAGCTCGCCGAAGCCACTGAAACGCCGCGCAGCGTGCCGCACGCCGAGCGCCGCCACGGCACCCGCGGCCACCATGGTGAGCGCGAGGCCGACGCTGAAGCACAACACCAGCGTGGCGCCGAGGGCGAGCTTCTTCAGCTGCAGGCACAGGAGCAGCACCGTAATCGAGGCGGGACAGGGAATCAGCCCGCCGGTGAGCCCGAAGACGACGATCTGCGCGTTCGTGACCTCGCGGTGGGCGAAGCGGCGGCGGATGTCGTTGGCGTGCGCGAGCTCATGCGGGTCCTGGTAGCCGGGCGCCACCAGCTCGAAGACCTGATAACCACGGATCGCGGGGTGGGCGTGGCCGCGCTCGTGGTCGTGGGCGTGCGCGCGGATGTTGGTATGCCCATGGTGATGCGCATGGTCATGGTCATGGTCATCATCGTGATTGTGATCGTGATCGTGATGATGGTCGTGGGCGTGCGGATGGTGCCCGTCGCGCTCGCGGCCGATCTGCCGCGTGCGCCATAGCATCCAGGCCGCCACCGCGATGATCAGCACCGCGGAAGCGACCTGCAGGTAAGGCTCGGTGGCCGCGGTATTCCAGCTGCGCCCGAAATAGAGACCCGCGAGCGCCACCACCCACACAACGGCGGTGTGCGACACGGTGGCCGACAGCCCGAGCAGCACCGCCTGCGCGAGGGTGCCGCGGATCGCGACGATGAAGGCCGCCATCATGGTCTTGGAGTGCCCGGGCTCGAGCCCGTGCAGGGCGCCGAGCAGCACCGCGCTCGGCACGAACAGCCAGGAATTGCCCTGCTGCAGCAGGGTCACGAAGCTGGTCATTGCCACGGAGTCCCGTATAGGGTGGGGGGTATAGTATACCCCGGCCGTGTGAGCGGACTTCAGCGCCCCCGCGGCGGGCGCCGTGGGGTGCGCGGCAGCCCGGTGTGCTGGGTGCGGAACGGCCGCCCCGCGCCGCCGCTCTTACCGCGCGCCGCCCCACCGCCACCGCTGCCGGTCGCGGCCGGCTGATACGCAGGGATCAGCTGCTGGCGGCCGTTGCCGATCAGATCGGCACGCCCCATGCGCCGCAGCGCCTCGCGCAACACCGGCCAGTTGTCGGGGTCGTGGTAGCGCAGGAACGCCTTGTGGAGGCGGCGCACCTTGAGACCCTTCGGAATCAGCACCTCTTCGCTCGAGCGCGTGATGCGCTTCAGCGGATTCTTGCCCGAGTGGTACATGGCGGTGGCGGTGGCCATCGGCCCGGGCAGGAACGCCTGCACCTGGTCGGCGCGGAAGCCATTTCGCTTCAGCCACAGCGCGAGCTCGAGCATGTCCTGGTCCGACGTGCCGGGATGCGCCGCGATGAAGTACGGGATGAGGTACTGCTCCTTGCCCGCCTCTTTCGAATAGCGGTCGAACAGCTCCTTGAAGCGGTCGTAGGCCCCCACTCCGGGCTTCATCATCTTGGAGAGCGGCCCGTCCGCCAGCGCCTCCGGCGCGATCTTGAGGTAGCCGCCGGTATGGTGCTGGGCGAGCTCCTTGACGTACTCGGGAGACTCGATCGCGAGGTCGTAGCGCACCCCGGAAGCCACCAGCACCTTCTTGATGCCGGGGAGCGAGCGAGCGCGGCGGTAGAGCCGGATGAGCGGCGCGTGATCGGTGTTCAGGTTCGGACAGATCACCGGGTACACGCACGAGGGGCGGCGGCAGGCGCTCTCGATTTCGCGGCTCTTGCAGGCGAGGCGGTACATGTTGGCGGTCGGCCCGCCGAGATCGGAGATGACGCCGGTGAAGCCCGGCACCGTGTCGCGCACCGTCTCGATCTCGCGCAGCACGGAGGCCTCGGAGCGGCTCTGGATGATGCGGCCCTCGTGCTCGGTGATCGAGCAGAAGGTGCAGCCGCCGAAGCAGCC